>JAJXXM010000284.1 GCA_021781095.1 bacterium | reverse complement strand
ATCGAAGCGCGGTCGCCGGCGACGAGTGCCGGCACGCTCGCGGTGACTTTCCGATCGAACTTCGCGGGGATCACTTGCTGGTAGTTCGGGTACTGCCCGTCCACCAGTCGCACCGTTACGGCGGCATGTTCGGCGGAGAACTGCAGCTGGTTGTTCTGCGCTCCCAACACGTTGACGTTCACTCGCTCCGCTCCGGCGAGATTGCGCGCGACTTCGGCGAGCGCACGCGAGGGTACGATGAACCGTTCGTGCCCGCCCGGCGATTCGTCGAGCGTGGTTTCGTAGCGCGCGAGCCGATACCCGTCGGTCGCGACCATCGTGAGTTTATCGCCTTCGATTTCGAGCAGCGTGCCCATCATCACCGCGCCGCGCGCCTCTTCGGTCGCTGCGGCGAAGATGACGGCATCGATGCCTTCGCGCAAGCGTTTTCCCGAGAGGGAGAATTGCGCGCCTTTGACGGCGGCGGGTAAGGGCGGATATTCGTCGCCCGGCAGCGCGTTAAAATCGTAATTCGTCCGCTCGCATTTCACGCCGACGCGATTCGGCGTTCCGCTGAGCTCGATGGTCGAGGTCGCCGGCAAGTTGGCGAGATACCCGGCGAAGAGTTTCGCCGGCACGGTGATGCTGCCCGGCTCTTCGATCTCGGCTTTGAGCCGCTGCTCGAGCGTGAGTTCGAGATCGGTCGCTCGTACGGAGAGCGTGCCGTTCTCGGCATGGATGAGTACGTTGGAAAGGATCGGCACGGTCGTATGCGCGTTTACGACTTTGCTTGCCGCACCAACGGCGGCAGCGATCTCCTTGGTCTCACAGGATAGCTTCACAGTTACTCACGTCCTCTTGCATGTATGCCGTCGTTCTTTTTTAGTAAATACGTCGTAATCGTACCAGTAGAGCGGTGGGGCGTGCGAACAAGTTCGCTTTTCGTCACTGTCGGTGCGGGTTTGCTCCGCAGCGACCGTGTGGGTAAGGCTGCGAGCGGTTCTTCGCAGTTTCCGGCGCCCGTCGCGGCGGTTTCGTTATCCACGTTCCTGCACCGCCCCTGTACGGGCCCCGGTGGAGAGCGCGGTTAGCGCCGGCAAGCGTCGATCAGGCGCTCGACCCGGTTGCGAAACGCCTCGTCGCGCATCATTTGCTCTTTAATTTTGTTCCGCGCGTAGATGATCGTCGTGTGGTCTTTCTTTCCGAATTCGCGAGCGATCTGCGGGAGCGAACAGTTGGTCAGCTGGGTCGCGACGTACATCGCGATCTGGCGGGGGCCCGCGACGCGGGCATCGCGGCGGGGGTGGTCGAGCTCTTTGAGCGTTAGCCCGTTCGCGGCCGCGACGACCTCTTTAATCTTGGGAATGGTGACGCGGCTCACCGAGGCGTCGGCGATGAGGCTCTTGAGCGCCTCGCTGGCGAGTTCGGTGGTGATCGGCGACTTCGAGAGCGAGGCGAAGGCGACGACGCGGATCAGCGCGCCCTCGAGTTCGCGGATGTTCGAGGGAATGACGCGGGCGATAAACGAGGTCACCTCGTCGGGGACGGGGATGCGGTCGGTCTGGGCCTTTTTGCGCAGGATCGCTTCGCGGGTCTCGATATCGGGATTCTGAATATCGGTCAGGAGCCCCCATTCGAAACGCGAGCGGAGCCGCGATTCCAGGGTTTGGATCTCTTTCGGGGGGCGATCGGAGGAGATGATCAACTGGCGCCCCGATTCGTGAAGCGCGTTGAACGTATGGAAGAACTCTTCTTGCGTGGTCTCTTTCCCGGCGAGGAACTGAATATCGTCGATCAACAGCACGTCGACCTGACGATACTTGTTCCGGAATTCCGGCGTCTTGTTGTTTTGTAACGCAATGATGAACTCGTTGGTGAATTTCTCGCAAGTCACATAGACGAGATTCGCTCCGGGATGGTCGAGCAATACGCGGTGGCCGATCGCGTGCATGAGATGGGTCTTGCCCAACCCGACCCCACCGTAGAGAAAGAGCGGATTGTAGGCGCGCGCCGGCGCCGATGCGACCGCTTGCGCGGCGGCGTGGGCGAACCGATTGGAATTGCCGACGACGAACTCTTCGAAGGTATAGCGGACGTTGAGGTTCGCGCTACGCAGGGTATCGAGATTGCGCACGTGGACCGCGGGGGCGCTCGCAACCGTTTCGGAGGGAGCTGCCGGAGCGCTCTCTTCGCGCGTCGGGACGGCCGCTTGCGCGAGTTGGGCGATCTCCTCGGGTTCGAGCACGCGCAGACGCAGCGTCACGGCTTCGCCGAAAACGCCGCTGAGCGTCTCGACGATCTGCGATTTCAAACGCGTCTCCACCCATTCGCGTGCGAAACCGGTATGGACGCCTAACGAGAGCTCGCTTCCATCGATCGCGAGCAGGTGCATCGGCTTGATCCACATCTCGAAAACGGGCTTCGAAAACGCGTCGCGCAAAGCAACGAGAGCGCTCTCCCAAAGCTCCGTGGAAAACTCCGAGGTGCCGACCGTCAGCGCCATGCCGTTGCTCCTTCACAAGCCTGATTAAGAAGTTTATCGGTGCTCGAAAGCCGTAGCCTCCGAACATCGGGGTGGGTCTCTCGGCTTGGCTTAATGAGGGCATCTCCCTGCGAAAATATCCACGGAGTTGTGCACTTATCCACAGCCCGTGTTCCGACCGTTTTTCGGTCTTTTTTACGACCTTTGCCGGCTGGAGGGCTCGGCCGGAGATCGCGGCGAAAAGCCCGTCGTAGCAGGCGAAAAGGCGCATTCGGCCGCCAAAAACGCACCCCCTATACACAGCTTTCTCAACAGGTGTGGAGAGCGCCCCCGCTTGACGGGCGGGCCTGACCCTGCCTATACTCCCTAAGCCGTCTGCCGCCAATCGGCGGTCTTTTCAATGTCCACCTAGGAGCTACATCATCATGAAGCGGACGTACCAGCCGCACAATCGGCGCCGTAAGCGCGTCCACGGATTCCTCGAGCGCATGCGCACGAAGAATGGCCGCAACGTGCTCGCACGTCGGCGCAAGAAGGGGCGTCACCGCCTCAGCGTCTAGGCGGTAGAGAGCACCCCGTGCCGATGCGCCGCTACGAGACCCTGAAGCGGCGAGCCGATTTCCATCGTTTACGCCGCAGCGGCCGACGCGTCGAAACGTCGGCTTTTTCGCTTTTCTCCGATCGCGGGCGCGACGGCGCTGCCCCGTTGGTCGGCATCTCGGTCTCCGGCAGCGTCGGGGGGGCGGTGATTCGCAACCTTATTAAGCGCCGGATCGGGGCCGCCGTCCAGGCCCGCCTCGCCGCCCCCGCGCCCGGGCGCCTGCTCGTCGTCGCCAAGCCGGCGAGCGCGACCATGAGCTACGCGCAGCTCGAACGCGCCCTCTTCGAGGCGATCGTATGAGCGGGGCGCAACGGATCGCGCTCGCCGCGATCGCGCTCTATCGGCGCCTGCTCTCCCCCCTCTTCCCGCCCGCTTGCCGCTACATGCCGAGCTGTTCGGAGTATGCAAGCGAAGCGATCGCTCGCTTCGGCGTGATGCGTGGAGCCCGGCTCGCGGCGCTCCGGCTTTTGCGTTGCCATCCGTGGCACGCCTCGGGGTACGATCCCGTTCCTCCGAGCATTTCGTTGAAAGGACCCCGGTGACGCCAATCTTCGCCGCCTCGATACTCGACCCGATCGTGAATTCGCTTTCGTGGTTGGTTCTCGGGATCGACCGCTACACGCACAACCTCGGCGTGAGCTTGGTCGTTCTCGCCCTGCTCATTCGCCTGGTTTTCTGGAAACTCAACGTCGCGCAGTTCAAAGCGATGATCTCGATGCAAAAAGTCGCACCCGAGATGAAGAAGCTTCAGGCGCGCTATAAAGACGATTCCAAAAAACTGCAAGAAGAGACGATGAAGCTCTACAAGGAGCACAACGTCAACCCGCTCGCCGGCTGCCTGCCGATGCTCGTGCAGTTGCCGATTCTCTTCAGCGTTTTCTGGGTCGTCATCTTGCATCGCGATCTCTACGCGCAAACGAAATTCTGGTGGATCGGCACCGCACTCTCGGAGCACTTCCCGAAGATCTTCGCGCAGAGCCTCGCGCAGCCCGACCTATTGCTGATCGTGCTCTACATGATCTCGCAGTACGTGAGTTTGCGGTTCACGACGATGCCCGCGACCGATCCGCAGCAGGCGAACACCAACAAGATCATGCAGATCATCTCGCCGCTGATGATCGGTTTCTTCGGATTCCGCGCGCAGTGGCCGTCGGCGATGGTGCTCTATTGGCTTTCGTATAACGTGCTGACGATGGCGCAGCAATTTTATATGTTGCGACAGTACCACGAACCGCTCGGCGCGATCGATAGCGACCGCGCGATTACCTCCGACGATAGCGTCGCCGCCGCAGTGCGCGAGATCGACGAACGGGTCGCAAAGACCTCGAAGAAAAAAGGCGCGGGTTCGTCGCCCGCGCCCAACAACGGCTCGGTTAAAAAGAAAGGCGCGAAGCCATAATGCTCTACGAAGACGATTACGAGTTTGAAGAACAGCCGGCGCACATTCGCGACCGTGCGATTCCCGGAAGCGGCGGCGGCGGTGGCCGTGGCGGCCGCAGACCGTTTCGCGGCGGCGGACGCCCGCGTTCCAACGGCCCATCGGGAAAGGCGCAGCCCGTTCCCGAGGACGCGAAGCCGGCGCACGCCCTCCTCACCGAGATGCTCTCGAAGATGGGCGTCGGTGCGTCGGATATTTCGTACATTCCGCGTCAGGAAGGCGAGTATTTCGAAGTCAACGGTCCCGACCTCGCGATGCTGATCGGTCGCCACGGCAACACGCTCGAAGCGATCAATCTCGTGTTCAACAATATCATCAACGCGGGGAACCGCGGCAACCGCCGGTATTTCACGATCGACGCCGAGGGATATCGCGCCCGTCGCGCCGAGCGTTTGAAAGAGATCGCACTCGATGCCGTCGAGGAAGTCGTCCGGAGCGGAAAACCGAGCAAACTCGAGCCGATGCTCCCCTCGGAGCGGAAGATCGTGCATATGACGATCTCCGAAGACGCGCGCATTCGCACCGAATCTGAAGGCGCGGAGCCCGAGCGCTGCGTCGTCGTTTTCCCGGCCTGATCTCTGCATAGCGCTTCGTTGGAGAAGCACGCTGCCATGAAGCGCTACGCAACGACGCGAATCGACCATCTGCAAATCGCCATCCCCGCCGGTGGGGAGGGCGCGGCGCGAGCATTTTACGGCACGCTGCTCGGCTTACGCGAGCTCCCCAAACCCGCGGAGCTCGCCGCGCGCGGCGGGCTCTGGTTCCGCAGCGCCTCGATCGCCCTCCATCTCGGCGTCGACCCGGATTTCCGCCCCGCCCGAAAAGCGCACGTCGCTTTGGCGTGCGCCGACTACGACGGCGTGCTCGCACGGCTCGCCGCCGCGGGGGTGAACGCGATCCCCGACGATCTCCCCTTCGAGGGGCGGGCGCACGGCTACGTCGCCGACCCATTCGGCAACCGCGTCGAACTCATCGACGATACGCCGCTCGCCGCGAACGACGATGCGGCGGATCCCACGATCGTCGCAGTTGCGACGCCGCCGGGGCAGGGTGCGATCGCCGTGGTTCGGCTCAGCGGTTCGCGCGCGCGCACGATCGCACTTCGGCTCACCGGAGCCGCCGCGCTCCCGCCGCGCCAGGCGACGCGCGTCGCGCTCGTCGACGAGGTGGGGCGCCCGCTCGACGACGCGCTCGCACTCTATTTTCCCGCGCCGCATTCGGCGACCGGAGAGGATGTCGTCGAGCTGCACGTGCACGGTGCTCCGGTGCTCGCGCGCGAAGTGGTGCGTGCGGCGATTGCGTGCGGAGCGCGCCAAGCCGGGCCCGGCGAGTTTACGCGCCGCGCCTTTCTCGCCGGAAAGCTCGATCTCGACGGTGTCGGCGCGGTCGGCGATCTCATCGCTGCAGAGACCGCTTCGGCGGCGCGTGCGGCGCTCGCAAATCTCGGCGGTGCGCTGGGCGCCCGCGTCGCCGAGCTGCGCGCCGCGCTGCGCGAACCGCTCGAACGGCTCGCCGCAGCGATCGATTTTCCCGACGAAGTCGAGGAGCCGCCGCGCGCCCCGCTCGCCGCGTTGTTGAGCGAGCTCGAAGACGCGTTGACGCGTTTGCAACGCGACGGCGAGGCCGGGCGTCTGCTGCGCGAGGGCGTGAGCCTGGCGATCGTCGGGCCGCCGAACGCCGGAAAATCGTCGTTGCTCAATGCGTTGCTCGGCGAAGAGCGGGCGATCGTTTCGAACATTCCCGGAACGACGCGCGACAGTATCGAGGAGCGCTTCGTTATCGACGGCGTCGCCGTACGCGCGATCGACACCGCGGGTATTCGGGCACACGCCGATCCCCTCGAAGCGATGGGGATCGAACGTTCGCTGCGCGCCTTCGAAAGCGCGCGCGTGCTCGTGCTGGTCTTCGATGCCTCGGTTCCGCTCTCGGCGCATGCCGAGGAGTTGCTCGCGCGCAGCGAGGGGCGAACGCGGATCGTGTTCTTCAACAAAGCCGATCTCGGCACGTCGGCGCGGCGCGAGGTATCGGGAATCTCGCTCTGCGGCAGCGTTCGCTGGCCGCAGAGTTTGCAAGAACTGCGAGCGGCGATCGCGCGGGCGGGTTGGGGCGGAACGCAACCCGATCTCGAGCGCGCGCACCTCGCGTTCGGCGAACAATTCGATGCGGTCGCGCGTGCGCTGGAGGCGCTCCGTTCGGCGCGCGCCGCGCTTGCGGCGGACGAAGCGCTCGATCTCGTCGGCAACGACCTGCGATTGGTCGATGCCGCACTCGCCCATCTTTCGCTGGCGACGGCGAGCGAGGAGATGCTCGACGGCATCTTCGCGCGCTTCTGTATCGGGAAGTAGCGATGGAAACGATGCGTGCCGACGATGCGGCGGTGATCGTGGTCGGCGGCGGGCACGCCGGCGTCGAAGCGGCGCACGCTGCGGCGAAGATGGGCGTCTCCACGTTGTTGCTCACCGGCGATCCGGCGCGCATCTGCACGTTGCCCTGCAATCCTTCGATCGGCGGGAGCGCGAAGGGGCAACTGGTGCGCGAGATCGACGCGCTCGGCGGAGCGATGGGCGTACTCGCCGATTCGTGCAGCGTCCACGCGCGCTTTCTCAACGAAAGCAAAGGCCCCGCGGTGCGCGCGCTGCGGCAACTGATGGATAAACCATCGTACAATCGCATGGCGCTGCGCTTGTTGCGATCCTTGCCGGAATTACGCATCGAAGCGGCGATGGTGGAAGGGCTCATCGTTTCGGCGGGTGAGGTGCGCGGCGTTCGTTGCGCCGACGGCCGATCGTTGTACGCGCGTCGCGTGGTGTTGGCGACCGGGACGTTTTTAGGCGGAAAATTGTTCCGTGGCGAAGAGGTGGAACCGGGCGGACGGCACGCCGAAGCGCCGGCGATCGGGCTCTCGCACGCGCTGCGCGAACGCGGATTCTCCATGCAGCGCCTCAAGACGGGAACGCCGCCGCGCGTCGATCGCACGAGCGTCGATTATACGGCGATGCGCGTGCAAGAACCGAGTGCGACGCCGTTGTTGTTTTCGCGACGGAGCGAAGCGCGTTTCGTCGGCGAGCAACTGCCGTGTTATCTCATCGACACCAACGAGCGAACGCACGCGCTCGTGCGCGAGAATCTGCATCGTTCGCCGCTCTACGGGCTCGATCTCATTCGCGGCATCGGGCCGCGCTATTGTCCCTCGATCGAAGACAAAGTTATCAAATTCGCGCACAACCCGACGCACCAGCTCTTCATCGAGCCCGAAGGTTGGGAGGAGCCGACGCTCTACGTCGGCGGTTTCTCCACCTCGCTTCCTGCCGAGGTGCAGCTGGCAATGTTGCAGACGTTACCGGGAATGGAACGCTGCGAGATGCTGCGCGCGGGCTATGCGGTGGAGTACGACATGGTCGCGCCCACGGAGTTGGACGATACGTTGCAGACGCGGCGCATCGCCGGGCTCTACCACTGCGGCCAGCTCAACGGGACCTCGGGCTACGAGGAGGCCGCGGCGCAGGGGCTCGTCGCCGGTGCGAATGCGGCGCTCGCGGCGCAAGGGCGCGAACCGCTGCGGATCGCGCGCTCGGAGGGCTATATCGGGGTGCTCGTCGACGATTTGGTCGGCAAGGGCGTCGACGAGCCCTATCGGATGCTGACCTCGCGTGCCGAGCACCGCGTCCTGCTTCGTCACGATAACGCCGACCGCCGACTCACGCCTCGCGGACGGGAGATTGGACTTGTCGACGACAACCAATGGATGGTTTACGTCGAGGAGATCGAGCGTCTCGATCGCGCGGTACGCGAGGCGGAGCGCCTGCGTTTGCCGACGCGCGAGATTGGGAGCGAGCGTTTTCAGGGGCCGCCGACGCTCGCCGAAGCGCTGCGGCGCCCGCACCTGGGCGTTGAGGATCTGCGGCCCTGGCTCCCCGAGGGAATCTCCGGGGAGATTGCCGAGCGCCTGGAGATTGAAGTGAAGCTCGAAGGCTATGTGAAGCGCGAGGAGCAGGCGATTCTCCAGGCCGCGCGGCGCGAGCGGCTCGTCATACCCGTAGATTTCGCCTACGACCGGGTCGGTGCGCTCTCCAGCGAGGCTCGGGAGAAACTCGCTCGGCAGCGGCCGCGGACGCTGGGGGCGGCCGGACGCATCCCCGGAGTGGCGCCCTCGGACGTCGCGATTCTCTCGCTGCATCTGCAGCGCTCCGAGCACGCTTCGCTGGCGGTGGCTCAGTGAGCGAACGCGAGGAGCTCGACGGCTTGCTCGCTGCGGCCGGCGTCGACGAGGCCTACCGAGCACGCATGAGTGCGTTCGGCGCCTCGTTGCTGGAGGCGAATCGACGCTTCAATCTTACCGGCGCGAAGACGCCGGCGGCGCTCGCGCCGCATATTCTCGATGCGCTGACCCTGCTGCCGGAGGTGGAGGGGCGAACGATCGATGTCGGCTCCGGCGGCGGATTTCCGGGGATTCCGCTGCTGCTCGCCGGCGCGACGGTCGATTTTCTCGAGGCCAACGCGAAGAAATGCGGCTTTCTGCGCGAGCAGATCGCCGCGTTCGGGGCGGAGGCGACCGTCTATTGCGGGCGCGCCGAGGTCTTTGGCCGGGATCCGAACCTTCGCGAGCGATACGACCGGGCCGTGGCGCGCGCGGTCTCCTCGGCGACGACGGTCGCGGAGTATCTCGTTCCCTTCCTGCGCGTCGGCGGCATTGCGCTGATGCCGCGCGGGCGCGCCGAGGAGGGCGAGGAGGCGGCGATCGCCGACGCCGCCCTCGTGCTTGGGGCCGAACCGCTCGCAGAGATTCGCCTCGAGGGCGAGCGCCGGATCGTGCGGCTGCGCAAGCTCCGGCCAACACCCGAGCGCTTCCCCCGCCGAACGGGCATCCCGGGCACGAAGCCGCTCTGCCGATAGCCTCCTGCCGCGCCGCTGTCACGCCGCCCCGGTGTCACGCCGAGTAGGCCCGGTGTCACGCCGAGTAGCCGCCCGCAGGCGGCGTATCGAGGCGCCGCACCCGGTGTCATGCCGAGTAGCCGCCCGCAGGCGGCGTATCGAGGCCCCGCTCCTGC
>JAJXXM010000344.1 GCA_021781095.1 bacterium | reverse complement strand
GGGATGCGCGCCTCCGCCCGTACCGCCGTCTCGAATGCCCCGGCGCAGTGGCGACGCACATCGACCGTGCGCGCCGAGCGATGACCGAAATTTTGGGCGCGAGCATCACCCGCGACGAGCCCGACATGCTCGAAGGTTCGATCGGCCTCGTCGACGGAGAGCGTATCGTGGTGCGTTTCGAAACGATCGACGGATCGCATACGCGCATCAGCATCGAGAGCGTCCGTCCGCTCGGAGCGTCGCCGCGAACGAACTCTCCGTATGTCGAGCGGCTCGCCGCGGAATTAGCGAAAACGTAGCGGCGTTGTAGCGGGACTCTTGTCATGCCGAGTTGGCGATCTCGTGTCATGCCGGGGAAGCAATCGTTGTCATGCCGAGTAAGCAGATGACTGTCATGCCGAGTAGGCGCCCGCAGGCGCCGTATCGAGGCAGCGCCGCGTTGCGGTCGTTGGCGTGCTCGCAAGCAGATCGCTGTCATGAAATTGATTTTTTGTTGAGATCACGGTTTAGCTCGCGCTCGCGGGAGCGGCGCTTGAATCGGAAGGTTCCGATCGCCTTTCAATCGTGAAAATCTTGCGTGTCGAGATAGACGCGCTTCTGCCAAGCTTCGCTGGTCTCGCCGATGTGCGCCGAGCGGTGGTGCTGAAATACGCTCTATGACACAGCCGATCAGCATCGACACAATGCTCGCCGAGTTTTCGGAGGCAGATAGCGCCTGGGTAATCATGGACGTTTCGTCGGGCGCGCGCTTGAACGTACCGGCTCCGAATTATCCTGGGACCGAGGTCGTGCGCTTTTTCTTGTCGCAGAGCGGCGCCGACAAGTTTCTCGGTGAAGTTCTACAGGCCGCCCCGCATTTACACGAAGCCATATTAGTCGCTGTCGCGGTCCCGTTGATTCGGACTGCCAGGGCCATTGCCGCTCAACGCAATTCAGGAAAGAAGGTCGGCTTCGTCATCCATTCGCCCAACGAAGTTTTTGAAGCCTACGGCCCCGGGGCATAGCTCCTGCCCGTAAATCGGGATCCCCGGGGCGACTTTGTGGGCAAGCCGCTGCCGCCATACTCCGGCGCGTCTGAATAGGATATGGCCGCGACTCCGTTCTACCCCCCCCCCCGATCCCTTCGGTGGTGAAAGCAAGCTTGCGTACGCAGCGTCGGGCTTTTCGCGCGCTTGCTTGGTTGTCAACCGGCACAAAGGTGCGTCTGTGCACCCGCACCGCCCACCTCGGGCCCCACCCGCCAAACGTCGTAGATTTGTTGTGTAAATCTCTAGTAAAGAACGGAGGGCGGCCCGGCTTTTTTTGCGCCGGACCGCTTGGCGTCGCGGGCTACGCGGGCAGAGCGAGCATCGCGCGCCTCCCTGGCTAATGGATTATGAAGTCAGGGAGCCACTAATAAATCAAACTACCTGTTCTTGAAAGGAATCACGAACATGTCAGCAATAATCGCCTGTTCCTCCACCCCCGGCGATCCGACCGGCCAGCCCATATGCCCGATTGGAGGCGCCACTTCGAATCCAGCCCCGCAAGAGGGCATGGGTCTACCCGGAATGGCAGGGCAAATGAATCAAGCCGTGGACGGCGGAAGCGTAATAGTAAGAGTGCAACGTCCGTCGGGTCTCTCGGAAATCGGGAAGGCTATCGGCGCCGTGCAAGCAGCGGTCAAGAATCTTGTCGCTTTTGTGAAAAAAAACAAGACAGCCATTGAGGTGGGCGTGATTGTTTCCGCGATAACAACAGGCCTTCAGACTGCTGCAAAATACGGGATCAGCGCACTGACAAGCGCCGTCAGTTCGGTTGCAAGCGCTGGCTCAGTCGCGGAACAAGGGGTCGTGGATAGCCTTAACGCGGAATCTCCGGGTCTCGGAACTGCAGCACAGAACATTGTCAATACGGTCGGCAGCGAGGGTGCGTCCGCGTATAATTCGACGATAACAAACATCAGCCAGATCATGGACGAAAACGGAAATATCAACTGGGGCGCGATCATGAACGATCTCGGACCGCTCGGTGGCTAATGTTTAAAACATTGAAAAGCACGACATAAATGAAGAGCGATACCAAGGCGAAGGTCTCGTTCGCGCGCCGATTATTTTATGTATTCTACGATCGCGAATGGGTTCCGATGTATTACGTCGTAGGCGGTTCAATGACTGCGCTGGGAACGTTAATCTCTCCGCGTGATATCATTGGGTTCGTACTTGCTGCCGTTACGGTTATCGCGTTTATCGCAGACATAGTTACGCATGCTCGGTCGGGGAAATGGCTTCTGCCGCCGCGAGCCTTATCGATTCTGGTTGCGGTTGCTCCGATTTATGTCGCCTTCAACTTTTCCAAGTATATGGGCATCAGCGGTACTAAAATCGTTGGCGGTACCTATCTCAACGTTTGGATAGGCGCATTCATCGTTCTAATGGCGTTGTACGGGATTGGAGTCTATCGCTGGGGTGACGAAAAGCCTACCTGGTGGCCACACACGAAGTAGGGCGTCGCCGGGCCTCAAAATCTTCCGTGTATCACTGATACAATGGGAGTCGTCCTCGTCGGACTGCAAAAGGGCCACCGGTAATTAAGGCTGAGCGATCAGCGAAGCTCTTGCTACCCACTCAAGGTCGGGCCGAAATTCGGCCCGACCTTCTTTTCGGAAACGCGCACCCATCTCCATCGTGAAAAGAAGGCGAGCGACCCACGCGGTTGCATTAGCAGATCCTCGAACCACTGTTTGCATTCAGCTGAGACATTGAGCAGCGCGTTTAATGTCGTAGACTCCTTCGTTCGGTTTTTGTGGAGAAGGCAGGTACGCGCGGCGCGATCGACCATGTCCGGCGAAATGGTGTGCGATCGGCGGGTCGGCGAGGTCTGCGCCGGAAATAGCGACCGCTAGCCTGAAGTTCGGGTTGTCGCTCTTGCAATCGGCATCGCCGGAAGGAGAGATTCGGCGTTACTTGTCGTGCTTGTTGTCTTTCGCGGCGGAAGAGTAAACTGGATTCGCGGACGCCCATTGTCGACAGACTGTTTTGAACTTGCTCTCGGGGCGCCCGCAGACGCCGTATCGAGGCAGCGCTGAGAAACGCTATTCGGCGGCGGTGATGCGCTCGGCGCCGATGTAGGGACGCAACGCCTCCGGAACGATCACGCTTCCATCCTCTTGTTGGTAATTCTCCAACACGGCGAGCAGCGTGCGACCGACGGCGAGCCCCGATCCGTTGAGCGTATGGACGAGTTCGAGCTTCGCCTTCGGCTCGCGACGCCAACGAATCTGCGCTCGGCGCGCTTGAAAGTCGGTGCAGTTCGAACACGAACTGATTTCGCGATACTCGTTACTGCTGGGAAGCCAGACTTCCAGATCGTAGGTTTTCGCCGAATTGAACGAAAGGTCGCCGGCGCAGAGCGAGAGCACGCGATAGGGCAGGCCGAGTTCTTCGAGGAGGGCCGCAGCATCGGCCGTCATCGCTTCGAGTGCGGCGAAAGAATCCTCCGGGCGTTCGATGCGAACGAGTTCGACTTTCTCGAATTGATGTTGGCGGATCAGGCCGCGCGTATCTTTCCCGGCCGCGCCTGCTTCTTTGCGAAAACACGGCGAGTAGGCCGCGTAGCGAATCGGCAGGGCCGTCGCATCGAAAATTTCGTCGCCGTGCAGTGCGGTCAACGGGACCTCTGCGGTCGGGATGAGATAGAGCCCCGCCTCGAGATCGGCGAACATCGCATCGGAAAATTTCGTGAGTTGCCCGGTGCGCCACATCGTTTGTTGGGTGACGAGGTAGGGCGGCGCGATCTCCACGTACCCGCGCGCCGCAGCCCGGTCGAGAAAAAATTGAGCGAGCGCTCGTGATAAGCGCGCCCCGAGCCCACGTAAAACCGCAAAACGGCTCCCCGAGAGTTTCGCCGCGCGTTCGAAATCGAGAATGCCGAGCTTTTCACCGATCTCCCAATGTGGGCGCGCCGCGAAGGAAAACGTACGCGGCGTTCCCCAGGTGCGCACCACGACGTTCGCCGATGCGTCGGCGCCGTCGGGCGTGCTCTCGTCGACGATGTTCGGGGACTGTACTAACAGTTCGCGGAGTGGCGATTCGGGCGAATCGGGCGCGAGCGATTTCGCGAGGGCATCGAGCGATGCAATCTCGCCGTCGAGTGCGGCGATCTGTGGGCGGAGGGTCGCCGCCGCCGCCGCTCGGTCGCTCGCCTTTGCAATCTCGGCGCTGAGCCGATTTTTTTCGGCCTTTTTTGTTTCGAGATCCGTAAGGGCGAGGCGGTACCGTTCGTCGAGACGCAGAATCTCGTCGACGAACGACGGATCGCTACCGCGCCGAATTGCGGAACGACGGATGCGATCGGGGTCGCGACGACAGAGAGTAATATCGAGCATGGAACTCCGCGCGGTTGGCTTCGATGAATCGCGACTCCTCGCGCCCGAGCGCGCACTGGAGATTTTTTTCCAGCGGGTATCGCTACCCGTGCCGCGGCACGAGCTCGTCGACCTCGACGCGGCGTTCGGACGCGTCCTCGCCGTCGACGTGCGCAGTGATGCGCCGATTCCCCCACGCGCACGCTCGGCGATGGACGGGTTCGCACTTGCGGCGGCGAGCACTCCGGGCCGCCTTCGCATCGTCGGTGCGGTGGCGATGGGGCAGCCGTTCCTGGGGAGCGTCGGCCCGGGCGAGGCGGTTCGGATCCCTACCGGCGGCGTTCTTCCCACCGGTTGTGACGTCGTGCTGCCGATCGAGGATGCCGAGGTTCGCGGCGATGAGCTCGCCTGCGGCAGCCTCGCGGTCGGCGACGCGGTCACCCCGCCGGGAAGCGATCTTCGCGCCGGCGAGCTTCTGTTGCGCCCTGGGCGACGGATCGCCGCGCCCGAGCTCTCCGTGCTGGCGACGCTGGGGTTCGCTCGCGTGCCGGTCTTCCGGCGTCCGCGGGTGGCGGTGATCTCGAGCGGCGACGAACTGGTCTCGGTCGACCGAGCCCCCGAAGCCTGGCAGGTCCGCGATTCGAACCGCTACGCCATCGCCGGGGCGCTCCGAGCGATCGGCGCCGACCCCGTACATCTGCCGACGATCGGTGATGCCCCCGGTGAGTTGCTCGCGCTCCTCCGTTCGGCGGTCGCTGACTGCGATGCCGTACTGATCAGCGGCGGTTCCTCGGTCGGCGAGCGCGACGAGACGCCGGCGGCGGTCGCCGCACTCGGAGCGCCGGGGGCGCTCGTCCATGGCCTCAAGGTGAAGCCGGGAAAACCGACGCTCCTCGGGGCGCTCGGCGCGGTGCCGATCCTCGGGCTGCCCGGGAACCCGAGCTCCTCGCTGCTCATTCTCGATGCGGTCGTGGGGCCGATTCTGGCCCGTCTCTGCGGCCTCGAGGCGAGCGCGGTGCCCTTCTCAGCGCGTTTGGGGGCTCCGCTACGCAAGCGCGCCGGCTGGACCTGGTACGTTCCGGTGGCGCTGGAGCAAGGGCCCGACGGCCTTGTGGCACAACCTCTCGCCCTACGTTCATCGATGACGAGTCTCGCCGCCCGCTCGGACGGCTACCTCGCCCTCGGTGAAGAGATCGAAACGCTCGCGGTTGGGGAGCGGGTCGACATCTATCGCTACGCTCATGGAGGACCTCCCACCGCGTGATTCGGCCGAATGCAACGATCGACGCGATCTCTGCGGGCGAGCCCTTTATCGGGCCCGAGCGTATCATGCGCGAACGCGGACTCGAACGAATGCTCCGGCTCGGTGCAAACGAGAGCGCGTTCGGTCCGTCGCCGCGTGCCGTCGCAGCGATGAGCGCGGAGTTGCCGCATCTTGCGTGGTACGGCGATCCCGATTCGTACGATCTTCGCTCGGCGCTCGCCGAGCGTTGGGGGACGCCGATCGACGACATTCTCGTCACCAGCGGAATCGACGAATTGCTCGGTCTCGTCGCACGTTGTTACCTCGAACCCGGCGAGAGCGCGGTGACTGCGGCGGGAACCTACCCCACCTTTGCCTACCACGTCGTGGGATACGGCGGCCGCATCGAAAGCGTCGCGTATCGTGCGGATGGTAGCGTCGATTTCGATGCGCTCGCCGCGACGGCGCATCGCTGTAATGCGGCGATCTGTTACCTCGCGAACCCCGACAATCCGAGTGGCTCGTTTGCCGACGCCGATGCGATCGCGCGTTTTCGCGCCGCTTTGCCCGCGCGAACGTTGTTGTTGCTCGATGAAGCGTATGCGGAATTTGCAGACTCGGCGGCGGTGCCGGAACGGCGCGCCATGCCCGGCATCGTACGCGCACGAACCTTTTCGAAGCTCTACGGCATGGCCGGAGCGCGCATCGGTTACGCGGTCGCCCCGCAAGCGCTCCTCGCGCCGTTGCTGAAAGTACGATTGCAATACGGAGTGAATCGGAACGCGCAAATCGGAGCGCTCGCCGCACTCGGCGACGAAGCGTTCGCGCGCGACGTGCTCGAACGTACTGCGCGTGGGCGTACCGCCTACGCCGCGCTCGGTCGGGAGCTCGGCATGCCGACGCTGCCTTCGTCGACGAACTTCGTGTGTTTCGATTGTTCCTCGCGCGAGCGCGCCGATCGCTTGCTCGAGGCACTGCTGCAACGCGGCGTTTGGACGCGCAAACCGGGGCTCGCGCCGCTCGACCGATGCGTGCGCGTTACCGTGGGCGACGAAGACGCACGCGAGCGTTTCGCTGCCGAACTCCGTGCCGTATGCGCGCAGGTGCCGGCATGAGATACGCATTCATCTCCGACATTCATTCGAATATCGAAGCGCTCGATGCCGCGCTTTCGTACGTCGCGCCCGAAGATACGGTCGTCTGCCTCGGCGATATCATCGGCTACGGAGCGAATCCGAACGAATGCATCGCGCGCGTGCGCGAACGTGCGAAGTACGTCGTCATCGGAAACCACGATCTCGCGGTGCTCAACGGTTTCGGCGTGGAACGCTTCAACGACGCGGCCCGCGCCGCGGTGGCGTGGACGCGCGACGTACTCGACCCGATTCACCTCGCGTGGATCGATACGTTGGCCTACGAATTGCGGCTTCCCGAAATGCTGTTCGTGCACGGAGCTCCGGTCGATTACTTCGAATACATTCTCGACGTGCGTGAAGCGGCGACGGCGTTCGCCGCAACCGACGCCCCGGTCGTGTTTATCGGACACACGCACATTCCGGAGTTGTGGGGGCTCGATCCGGAGGGCGCGTACAGCCACATGCACGTTCAACACGGCGGAACGCACCGTCTCGATCTCGCCGGCGGACACCGCTATATCGTCGACGTGGGAAGCGTCGGGCAGCCGCGCGATCTCAATCCCGAGGGCTCGTTGGCGATCTACGACGACGTTCGCAAAGAAGTCGAATGGGTGCGTTTCGATTACGATATTGGGGCCACGCAAGCAAAAATTCGTGCCGCCGGTCTTCCGAGCTATCTTGCGATGCGTCTCGGGTCGGGGCGTTGAGCGACGTGCCCGTCGACGACGGTCGCTGCTTTGCGTGCGGGCCGGAGAGCGAGATCGGATTGCGCATGCGCTTCGAACGCCACGGAGACGGCGTCGTCGCGCACCTGCGATTGCGCCCCGAGTTTCAAGGCTGGAAGGGCATCGCGCACGGCGGCATCGCCATCGCGTTGCTCGACGAGGCGATGGCGCATGCGGCGGGGGCCGCGGGGCATCGCGGCGTGACCGCATCGCTCGAAGCCCGCTTCCGTCAACCCGTCCCCTTAGACGAGCCGCTCGTCGTCTTCGGTCGCGTTACGGCGCAGCGCCGCAACGTTCTTTCGCTCGAAGGGCGCGTTAGCGACGAGATGGGGCGCACGCTCGTCGAGGGCACCGCACGATTCGTTTCGCGCGGGGCGCTCGAAGCGGTCGACGACCGTCGAAACCCCAATTCCAACGCATCGGTGCGCTGAGATGGCGAAGATGAAACAGCAGCGCCTCGCCGAGGCGCAGGAGGCACGGAGCGCGCGCACGCCGAGCATCGATAATCGCCGGGCGCGCCACGATTACGCGATTCTCGAATCGTTTGAAGCGGGCATCGCCCTCACCGGCACCGAGGTGAAGTCGATTCGTTCCGGCGGGGCGAGCATCGCCGAGAGTTACGCACGCATTCGCGACGGCGAACTCTGGCTGCTGAGCATGCACGTGCCCTCCTATCGCGAGGGCACGTTTTCGAACGTCGATCCGAAGCGCCCGCGCAAGTTACTCGTCCATCGCGAACAGATCGCTCGTTTGAAATCCGCACTCGAAGAAAAAGGGCTCACGCTCATTCCGTTACGACTGTACTTCACGCGCGGGAAGGTGAAGATCGAACTGGGGCTCGCGCGCGGAAAGAAGATGTGGGACAAACGCGCGGACCTCGTCAAACGCGAGAGCGCGCGCGAGACGGAGCGCGAGCTCGCTCGTCGATGAGGGGAGCGCACCCGGAGCGAGACCTCGAAGCCGCCGTCGTACGCGAACGCTCGCTCGTATTCGGTCGGCGATTGAGCGTGGCGTGCAGCGGCGGCGCCGACTCCGTCGCACTCGCCGGCGTGTTATCCGCACTCGCCGAACGCCTGGAACTGCACCTCCGCCTCGTATACGTTCATCACGCGACGCGCCGCTCGGCATGGCAAGACGAGTGCGTCGTGTTACGCATCGGAGCGAGCCTCGGGCTACCCGTCGATACGCTCTCCATCGATCCCGGTACCGACGACGAGGCGAGTTTGCGCGAGCGTCGCTATAACGCGTTACTCGAGCACGCAGGACGCTGGGGGAACGACGGCATCGTCACCGCGCATCACGCCCAGGATCAAACCGAGAGCGTCCTCCTCGCGCTCTTTCGCGGCGCGGGCGAACGCGGGTTGGGCGGCATGCGTGCGCGCCGTGCTCTCGGGCCGGGAATCGAACTGCTCCGCCCGCTGCTCGCCATCGACGGCGAGGATCTCCGTGCGTATTGCCACGCGCGCGCGCTGCCCTACGCCGTCGATCCAAGCAACGCCTCGCTCGACGTCCGGCGCAATGCCGTCCGCGATGCCCTCGAGGCCCTGCGCCCGCGCTTTCCGGGGCTCGACCGTGCGGTCGCCCGTGCGGCGACGATCGCGGGCAATGCCGCCGACGATGAGGAGGCCGATCGCGGTGCGGCGCGGCGCTGGCTCGCGGGTGCCCTGGCGCGGCGCTTCGGACGCGAAGCGAGCGAGTTCGAGCGGGTCGACGCCCTGCTCTCGGCGATCGAGGCCGGCGGCAGCGGGCGCTACGCGCTGGGAGGCGGCGCAAGCCTGGTGCTTCGCGACGGGATGCCGACGACCGAATGAACGCCTACCGGGAGTCGATCGCCGAGGTGCTGTTCGACGAAAGTCGCATTTCCGCGGCGATCGATGCGATGGCGGAGGCGATCGCGCGCGATTTTTCGGGGGAACCAATACTCGTGGTCGGGGTGTTGAAAGGAGCGCTCTTCGCATTCACCGATTTGGTCCGCGCGATCGCGCGCCGGCCGAACGGACCGAGCGATTTGAGCGTTGAGACGATATGGGCTTCGAGTTATGGAAACGCGACGCGCTCGAGCGGGGAGGTTCAATTGCGAAAGGACATCGCCGGCTCGATCCGCGGCCGAAACGTGCTCCTGGTGGACGATATCGTCGATAACGGGCTAACGATGCAGTATCTG
>JAJXXM010000046.1 GCA_021781095.1 bacterium | reverse complement strand
GAATACATCAATCGCTCGGCGGCCGAACGGCTCCGCTCCACGCCCGCCGAGCTTCTCGCAAATCCACGTCGTATTTTCCAGAGCGCCGAAAATCGTCGCTCGGCGCTTGTGTGGCTCGCGCGTGCCCGCTCCGGCGACGCCTCTCCGATCGAACAACGCTTCCGCGCGCTCAATGGATCGCAGTACTGGATCCGCCTCCACGCGCTCGCCCTCCCCGAACGCGGCGGCGTTCCTCGCGTACTGCTTTTCACCGCCGATATCACCTTCACTCGCGCCAGCGCCGAACGCGAGCGCACGCTCGCGGCCTGTATCGACGCATCCTCGGATGCGATTGCCATCTATCGCGTCGATCGAACGGCGCGAAAGCTCGAATCCTTCGTCTATGGGAACCAAGCTTTCCGCGCTCTTGCCGAGAGCGACGCACGCCGAGGATCGTTCGTCCTGCGAAGCACAAATGGCGACGACCTCGTTCAGCGCTCGTTGGCGTCGCTGAGGCCCGACGGGTCGCTTCGCTCCGAAATTCAAGTGCGCGCATGCGACGGGCGGGTGCTCCCGATGGAAGTCCACGCTCGCTATTTGCATAGCGAGGCCGGGAACGTTGATTTTTTTACGCTCTCGTTGCGGAATATTGGCGAACGAATCGCCGCCGAACGCGAGAGGCGCATGCTCGCGCATGCGATCGACGAATCGCTCGATTTTTTCGCAATCGGGGATTTTGTTCCGCCGAGCGAAGGCGGATCGCACATTCGGTATATCAACCCCGCCTTTACGCACCTCGTCGGCTATACGGCCGACGAGCTACTCGGACAATCGTCGAGAGTGCTCATCTCGCCGAGCAACACCAAGCAGACCCTCAAGACGCTCAACGAAAGCATCGAGCGGCGAAAGACCGTGAGCCTCGAACTCATGATGCGGACGAAAAGCGGCCACGATATTTGGTGTGAATTCGTAGCGCAGCCGATCTTCGACGATAGCGCCGAAGGCGGCTACTGGTTGACGGTGGGGCGCGACATCACGCTGCGCAAGCAATCCATGAGCCAGCTCGCGCTCCTCACCTGGGTGCTCGATGAAATCAACGCTCGCGTCACCATCTACGAACCCGCCGGGGGGAGCGATTTTCAGATCGCCTACGAAAATGCCGCCTCGGCAGAGCGCAATCGCTATCTCTTTCTCGAACTCATTCGCGAGGGCGGTATTGTTGGGAAACTCGTGAACGACCGCAAATTCGCCGCATCTCCGCTTCGCACGATGATCGCCAACGACGACGCGAGCGGGGTCATCGATATCGAGATCCGCGCGCTCTTCGACGGTGCGGATCGCCTCGCCGCGGTGATCACGATCGAACGAGATCTCACTGCCTCGACCGGCCCCGAGGGCTACCCCAGCGCGGCGCGGCTCGCGCTCGTTACCGCCGGCACGCAGAATATTCTCCACGCGCCCTCCCCCGAGGCACGCCTGCGCGCGCTGAGCGTCACGCTCCGCGAGGGCTTCGACGCATCGCTCTCGGTGGAGCCCTGCGGGGATTCGCCGTTTGACGGATTACGTTTCGACCCGCAGCACCATCGCGCGACGATGTCGTATTTTTCCGAGGTACCGAAACGCGCCGTCGTTACGTGGGAAACTCCGCTCTGCGAATTGGAACTCACCACCCTCCGGCTCGCCCTAGAGACCTTTCTCGGGAGCGTTCAAGTCGGCAGCTGAAAAAATGCCGCGAGATCGAGTTCGCTCGCAACCATGTCGGCGAGGCGATCGAGCGAGCGCTCCCGCTCCCGTGCGACGAAGCGCCACGGCGCGCTCGCGCTCAGCCCGAGCGAGCCACGGAGACGGCGCAGGTACTCATGCCGAAAGCGATCGTCGTCGAAGAGCCCGTGCAGGTAGGTGCCCGCGATGCGTTCATCGTCGGAGCGCGCGCCGTCGAGGCGTGGGGTCGCCCCGTCCTCGCATATCTCCGCGAAGGCGAGGCGATCGTCGTCGAAGGTCGTCTCGCCGACGTGAATTTCGTAGCCATGAATCGCGAGGCCGGTCGCCAGGTGCGTGCCGCTCACGCGCTCGGTTTTCTTTTTCTGCATCATCGTCGTCGAGAGCGGCAGCAACGCGAGACCGAGGTGCGTGCCGCCGGCCTCCACGCCATACGGATCGTCGATGCTGCGCCCGAGCATCTGCATGCCGCCGCAGATACCGAGCGCGTTGCGCGCCCGTCGCAGCGCTCCGTCGAGATTTCGTTCGCGGAGCCACTGGAGATCGGCGATCGTATTTTTCGAACCCGGGAGGATTGCAAGATCGGCGTTCGCCACGTCCTCGGGGCGCGCGGTATAGCGCAGCTCGACCGACGGCTCGGCTGCGAGCGATTCAAAATCGGTGAAATTCGAAAGATAGGGAAACGCGATAACCGCGATTCTCACGCGCTCGTCCTCCCGGCGCGCGCTCCAAGGAGTGCCGAGCCGGCGCCGTTCGAGCGGCAGCGAATCCTCTTCATCGAGTTGGAGATCCGTCAGATAGGGAAGCACTCCGAAGCACGGACGCTCGCAACGTCGTTCGATCTCGACGATTCCGGGCTCGAGCAGGCTCCGGTCCCCGCGAAATTTGTTGATCGTAAACCCCGCGATCCGCGTGCGGTCGCGCTCATCGAGCAGGGCGAGCGTTCCAAAGATCGACGCAAAGACCCCACCGCGATCGATATCGCCGACGAGCATGCAGCGAGCCTCGGCAGCATGCGCCATCGCCATATTGACGATGTCGCCTTCGCGGAGATTGATCTCCGCCGGCGAGCCGGCTCCTTCGATCACGATCGCTTCGTAGCGCTCGGCGAGGCGTTCGTACGATTCCAGCACCGCCGGCCAGAAGCGATCCCGATTCCGGCCACGGTAATCCGAGGCGTGTACCGTCCCGAATCGCTCTCCGTGGAGGACCACCTGTGCTCCTTCGATGGAACTGGGTTTGAGAAGCACCGGATTCATATCGGCGCTCGGAGCGATGCCCGCGGCCTCGGCCTGCAGCGCCTGAGCCCGACCGATCTCTTTCCCGTCGGGAGTGACGGCGGAATTGAGCGACATGTTCTGCGCTTTAAACGGAGCAACGGCGACGCCGAGGCGAGCGAGATAGCGGCAGAGGGCTGCGGTGACGAGCGATTTCCCGACGTCGGAGCCCGTGCCGAGCACCATGAAGGCCTTCGCGCGTGATACGCCTCGCCGTTTCGTCCTCGCCATCGTCATGCGGCGCCTCCGATTCCCTCCCGGCGCGCCGGAGCCTTGTACGGAGGGCCGACGACCCAAGCGGCGAAAGCCGATGCTTTGCCGACGCCCGAAGCGATACGGGCGTTTTTTATGCCGAGCCGCCTCATGCGGCCATTCTTGGCGGAGAGCCTACCGATGAACGAGCA
Source organism: bacterium (assembly GCA_021781095.1). The sequence goes on along the minus strand of JAJXXM010000046.1, from coordinate 6,401 downwards.
CCCAACCCTCGAAGCGCCCTCGCAACACCTCGTTGCCGAAACCCCTCCACCCGCGGTTGAGGCGCTCGCCGAACCCGTCGTAGAGCCCGCCCCCGAAGCCGTTGCCGTCGAGGCCATCGCCGCCGAACCGGCCGCACCCGTCGCCGTCGAACCGCCCGCGGCCGAGGCCGTCGCCGCCGAACCGGCCGCACCCGTCGCCGCCGAACCGGCCGCGCCGAAAGGGCCGACGCCCGAACAACTCGCGGCGCGTCAACGCGCCCAAGAACGTTGGGAGCGCCTCGTCGCCGCACATACCAACGGTGAGAGCCGCGAAGCTCGTGTGAAATCGCTGGTGAAAGGCGGCTTGCTTCTCGATATCGACGGCTACCGTGCTTTTCTGCCCGCGAGCCAGAGCGGCGAACAGCGCGGAGCCGCTCTCGATCCGCTCGTCGGCACGACGGTCCAGGTCAAAGTGATCGATGTCGATGAGACGCGGAAGCGCCTCGTCGTCTCGCGTCGCCGCGCGCTCGCACAAGAACGACGCGAAAGCCGCAGCGCTACGATCGCCTCACTTGAGGTTGGGAAAGAATGCGACGCTACCGTCGTCCGCTTGACCGACTTCGGTGCGTTCGTCGACCTCGGCGGCGGCGTCGACGCGCTCGTTCCTATGAGCGAACTCGATTTCGAACGCGTGGCGAAGGCCTCCGATGTCGTGAGCGTCGGCGAGCGCCTGCGCGTCCGTATTCTCCGTGTCGAAGGCAACGGCAAGAAAATTGCCGCGTCGCGCAAAGCGATGCTCGCCGACCCGTGGCGCGACAACGCCGCACTGCTCCGCAACGGGGCGACCGTCGAGGGAACGGTCGTTGCGCTCGAGCCGCGTCTCGCCGTTGAGGTCGCACCGGGAATCGTCGGAACGATCTCCGATCGCGAAGCCGATCCCGCAGATTACGCGATCGGCGAAAAAGTCGAGGTAACGATTCGTTCCCTCGACATGCGCGCGCGTCGTCTGCGCTTAAGCGTCCTGCATGGGACTCCGGCGATGACTTCGACCGGATTCGCTCCGCTCGGCCAGGAGTTGCGCCGCTAGGCGCAACTCCCGAGCCGGCCGCATCGATCGCGCGGCTAGCGGAACATCGTCGGCGCGCCGCCGACCTCGACGTGCCCGCGGAGAGCGGCATTTGCCAGCGCCCGCAGCGCCTCGAGATGAGCCCGAGTGATTTCGTCGAGCCCTTTGCGCCCGAGCCCGGTGCTCGTCGCATTGCGGAGATTGACCAGTTCGGCCCGTGCGAGCGCTTGCGCGTCGCTCGGGGTTCCCGGCATCGGGTGCAGCCACATCGTCGCCAGACGTTTCGCAAACGCAACTTGGAGGTTGCGTTTGATAACGCCGTCGTGCGCGACGAGGCCGTTGGCGAGATCGCCGAAGATCGTCGCTTGCGACCATGTGAAGAGATCGCTCAGGCTCATCGTCGAATTCGCACGATACTTCGTATGGATGTCGGCGATACGCTGAAGCGTCAACGGAGCGAACACCTCGTTCAGCGCCGCATTTTGCACCGCGTTAACGGTTTCCACCACCGGCACGTCGTGCCGCGGCGTCGGGTTGTAGGCCCAGGCACCGTTCGTAAACGAGCTGACTTCGGAGTAGGTAAGGCTCCGTAAAACGTCGGCATTGAAGTGCCACGCATTATTGTCGAAGAGTTCGCTTGCAAGAAGGTTCCAGGCGCGAATCTCTTCTTTGCGCGGGACCGCCGTGAGCGGAAGCGTCGCGTGCGGATCGGTCCGGCGCGAACGCGAGAGGTCCTCGCCGCCGATCGTGTGCGCCGCCATCAGCGAGCACCGCAGATCGTCGGTGAAGGGATACGTGAACGCCAGGCGCGCTTCGTCGTAGGCATGACCCGGCGACGGGAAGCGTGCGAGCAACGCGTTCATCAGTCCGCGCATCATGCCGACCTGCCCCTCGCACCAATGCAACGGGTGGTCGGTGAGCATGAACTGAAAGACGCGCGGGTCGATGGCATGCCCGGAAGCGAAATCGACGTCTTCATCGGAGGCGAAGCGATCGTAGGGGTTCGCCCATTGCGCGGCCCAACGATCGAGCGTCGGAAGCTCGGCCTCGGGCGTCGTCGCTCCGATATATCCGTATCCGTATTGAATGGCGTGGTAATCGTACGGCCCGAGAACGAGTTGCTCGTAATCGCCTTGCGGCGTACCCTTCGGCCAAAGATTGATCGGATTGTACGCCATCACCGAGGTCGAGATGCCGTATTTTTCGGTGAAGGCTTTGCTTTGGAGATCCTTCGCCGTATAGGCCATCGCGCTGATGAAATTGTGCTGCAGCCCGAAATCGTGCCCGGATTCATGCAGCACCGTCGAACGAATCGCCTCGAGAACGAACTTCTTCTCGGCGGCAGCCGAATCGGGGAGCCCGCGCGCGGGAGCGATCAGGAAGCGATACGCACGCCCGGCGGTTCCTTCAACGGCATCGACGTTAATGCCGACGTTGAGTTCTTCGCCGGTCCGCGGATCGCCGATGATGAGCGCCTCCGCGCCGTACTGCGGCTGCGTCGTATCGACCCAGCGCACGACGTTATACGAAAGGTTCTCGGGGTCGGCATTCGCCGGAAGCTGTCGTACCTTCACGGCATCGAGAATGCCGATCTTTTGAAAGGCATCGTTCCAGGTGAGCAGCGCCTTGCGGATCGTCGCGCGATAGGCGACCGGAACGTCGTTCCCGATGGAAAAGACGAGCGGATGCGTCGCGAGCGACGGCTTGCCCGGGGTCGCCGGTTTGAAATTCCACCGAAGAATGTAGTTGACGTTCCGCGTCTCGTGGTCGTCGCTGGCAAAATTCAGGCGCGGGATACTGAAAAAGCCGACGCGCGGATCGTAGATACGCGGAACGAAGCCGTCGTTCGGCTCCTTCAGAATGTTATAGGTCATGCCGACCTCGATGCTGCGAGCGTCGGGAGCATTGTCGATCAGATTCGGATCGAAGCTCGCCCAGGTCTGTCGGACGTGCAGCACGTCGTTCTTTAGAAACGCCTTAGCGGTGCTAAAAAACGTACGCGACGGGTCGAGGTGGTATCCGTGCATCGGATTGTGAATCGTCTGTGAGAACACCGCGTAATAGTTGGCGACGTCACCGAGAAACGGCGCTGCGGGAATGACGATATTTCCCGTCGCCGCGTCGCGCGCGACGATCGGCACGACGGCGATAACCGAGGACGGCATCGATTGCTTCGCCGCCAACGCTTGCGGCGTTCCGGGAACGGTCTGCGCGATGCGATTGGGCCAGCGCAGAGCAATTTTGCCGTCGGCGCGGTCGAACTCGAAAATGCGCGCCGGGGCGACGTACGGCTCGCCGGCGGCGGGGCCGAACCCGCCGAGCCCCGTGGAGGGGACCGAGGTCTCCACAAACGACCGACCGATCTGCTTGGGAGAGAGAACGAAATAGTACATCCCGGCCTTACGGATCAGCGGGATGAGCCCCGGCTCGACCTTCGCACCTTTGATAAAGACCGCGTAGGGTGCGGGCTGGGGCCCGGCACTGGGGGCCATCTGCGCGCGGGCCGGTCCTCCCGCTGAAGCGGCGAAGAGCGCAAGCGCGATCGCACCTGCCATCGCAAAACGACGCACGAAACCTCCTAATATGTACCCCCGTCGCCGGGGGACGAGCGAGCGAGAAAAGTCTTTACAAAGATGTTTCGCAGGCGCGCTCCCGCTTCCCGCCCCGGGCGCGCCCGCCCGAATGACTAGGCGCGAAGCCCCAAGCATGCTATACTGCGCGGGTTTCCCCGCACTTGAGAGGTCATTCATGGCGATGCGTCGCTTCGTTGTTTCCATCACGCTCTTGCTCGCGCTCGTCGTTCCGGCAACCCGGAACGTCGAGGCCGCGGCGACGAGCAATCCCACGACGGCGTGCGCTGGGCGTACGCTGCGCGCCGTTGCGAGCCGCACGCACGGAAAGGTGAATGCCTGCGTCGCTACCCTGCATCGCTTCATTCTCGAAACGACCTATTATCAGAATGCCTCGCGCCTTGGAGGGACCGCTCTCGCAGCGTTTCCCGAAGCGCGCATTCGCTACGGCCTCGCTCCTCGTATCGAAGCGTTCGTCGATTACCCCTCGGAGATCGCGAAGTCCGGCGACCGCGGAACCGGCGTCTATTTCATGACGGGCGCGGGCGTCGGGGGAAAGGTCGGGCTCGGGGAATTTCACGGCGCCTATTTCTCGCTCTCCGGCGAAGAGCATCCGCCGCTCTCGGCATTAGCGAATACCGCGATCGTTCCCGATTCGCTCTACAACCTCTATGCCAATTGGTCGCCGAAGCGTACGTGGTTGCTCGGCGCCTCGCTTGGGAGTTATTCGTACACCCAGAGCAACAACGCCTTGGCCCATGTCGTCACGCCGACCGCCGCGTTCTCCATCAGTCACGATTTGAACGCGCGCTACGGAATTACCGCCGAGTTCGCGACGCAATCGGTCGCCGCATTCGGCGGCAGCGCGCAGAGCACCGGAACCCTCGGCATCCAACGCGTCGTGAATCCGCGCTTGATATTCTCGTTCGAGCTCGGCACGGCGTTCAATGCCAGCGCCGGTAGCAAGCCGCACTATCTGGGTTTCGGCTTCACGTTTCGTTAAAGCGGTTCGGGCATCACCCGATATCGATGCCCGATCCCGCAACGAGCGAGCCGATCCGCGCGGCCGCCGTCACGTTCCCGTCGTGCAACGCGGCCAACAGAGCGTCGGCGTCGCGTTCGGCGACGGCGATCAGTAACCCACCTGACGTTTGTGCGTCGGCGAGTACCAATCGCAACGCCCTCGGAACGCTCTCGCTAAAGCGCGCACCATCGTCGATCGCGGCGTCGAGATTCGTCCGCGTCCCGCCGGGCACGATATTCTCGTTCGCGAGATCGAGCGCTCCGGGCAACACCGGAACTGCGTGCGCTTCGATCCGCGCGCCGAGTCCCTCGCCGAGCATTTCGTGAAGGTGCCCGAGCAAGCCGAAGCCGGTGACGTCGGTCATCGCCGAGAGATCGAAGCGCAACGCGCATTCGGCGGCCGCGCGATTGAGCGTCGCCATCGAGGCAACGGCGGGAGCGAGCGCCTCGGGGCCGATTGCGTCGGAGCGCCGCGCGGTGGTGAGAATTCCCGTTCCGATCGCCTTCGTTACCACCAGCGCGTCGCCGACACGCCCGGAATTATTCCGCACGATTTTTTGCGGATGCACGATTCCGGTCACCGCGAGCCCATATTTCGGTTCGTCGTCTTTAATGGTGTGGCCGCCGATAACGGCGATCCCTGCAGCAGTAGCGCTATCGACGCCGCCGCGTAAGATGGCGCCGACGACCTCCGGTTCCATATCCTCCGGGAAGGCCGCAATCGCCAGTGCGAAGAGCGGGGTCGCGCCCATGGCATAGATATCCGAGAGCGCGTTCGCCGCTGCGATGCGGCCGTAATCGTACGGATCGTCGACAATCGGCGTGAAAAAGTCGAGCGTCGACACGATGGCGTGCTCGGCGTCGAGCAAATAGACACCGGCATCGTCGGCGCTCGCCGTACCGACGAGCACCTTCGGATCGAGAATCGGGGGTAGGGCGCGCAGAACCTGCGCGAGCGCACGAGCGTCGAGTTTCGACGCTCAACCGGCGCAACTCGACATATGCGTCAGTCGCGCGATCTCCGTTTTCGTCACCGTCGTACGCTCGTCTACCGAATGAAGAGCGAGGCGATACTTCCGATCACCACTCCTCCGACGAAGATAATGCCGAACGTCGCCGCGAGCACCTTCGGCGGGAAGACCTTGCGGACGATATAGAGCGAGGGAAGGCTGATTGCCGGAAGCGTGATGATCAGTGCGATTGCGGCGCCGACGCTCATTCCGTGCGCGAGCAAGGTCTGCACGATCGGCACTTCACCCGCGGTCGGAACGACGAAAAACGTTCCGAACAGTGCGACGAGGGAAGTGGGAAGGATGCCGTCGGTATGGAGCGTCAGCCCCGGCGGGAAGAGAAACGCGCGCGCCGCCCCGAGGAGAAAAACGATCGCGATATACCCGGGAAGAATCGCGACGATCTCGTTCCACATCTCCTTCAGCCAGGCGACCGAGAGCGTGCGGAAATTCGCGTCGGGGCGTTCGATCGGCGCGAGTTCGAAACTCGGCGCTTCAACCTCGCCGCTCGGGAGCGAGGCGCCGAGGCGGTGCGCGACGGCGACGACGACCGCGATCAAGAGGACCGCCGAGGCGAGGCGAATCGCCGCGAACTGCCACCCGAGAACGAAGCCCATAAAAATCAGGACCGCCGGATTGAGCAACGGATTACCGAGGAAAAACGCGAGCGCACCCTCCATGCTCGTCCGCTGTTTGCGCATACCGACGACGATCGGCGCGGTGCAACAGGTACACATCATTCCGGCGAGCGAG
>JAJXXM010000064.1 GCA_021781095.1 bacterium | reverse complement strand
TGCTGCACTGTCATAATGCCGTCCACATGATGGGCGGGATGATGACGGAGGTACGCTACGTCGGTTAGGGAACCGAGACGCTTCGACCATGCACGACCTTCATAACGGGCGGATTCTTCTCACGGGCGGCGCCGGGCTCATCGGGAGCACCGTGCTCTGGGCGTTGAACCGCCGCGGCATCGACGACGTGCTCGTCGTCGACCGGCTCGACGAGAGCGAAAAATGGAAGCACCTCGTTCCGCTTCGCTTCGCCGATTATCTCGACGCCGACGATCTCACCGAAACGCTGGAATGCGATCCCGACGCGCTCGGACCGATCGGGACGGTCATCCATCTCGGGGCCTGCTCCTCGACGACGGAGTGCGACGCCGATTTTCTGATGCGCAACAATTACGAGTACACCAAACGCGTCGCCGGCTGGGCGATCGAACGCGGGATCCGTTTCGTCTACGCTTCCTCGGCGGCGACCTACGGCGCGCTCGAAACGACGCTCGACGACGAAGCTCCGCTCGCCGATCTGCGCCCGCTCAATGCCTACGCGTATTCGAAGCATCTCTTCGATTGCTATGCCTCGCGCCGAGGATGGCTCGACCAGATCTGCGGTATTAAATATTTTAATATCTTCGGTCCCAACGAAGACCACAAGGGCGAGATGCGCAGCGTCGTTGCGAAAGCCTGCGAACAAATCCGCGAAAACGGCAGCATCCGGCTCTTTCAGAGCGACCGCCCGGAGTACGCCGACGGCGAGCAACGGCGAGATTTTCTCTACGTAAAGGATGCCGCCGAGATGACGCTGCACCTCGCCGCGAGCGACCGCACCGGCCTCTTCAACGTCGGTGCTGGAAAGGCGCAGACGTGGCTCGATCTCGTGCGTCCGATTTTCAGCGCGCTCGGCGTTCCAGAACGCATCGAATTCGTGCCGATGCCCGAGCATCTGCGCGCGAAGTACCAATATTTCACCTGCGCGCGCATCGACCGCTTACGGTCGACCGGCTACACTGCGGAGATTCCGCCGCTCGCCGACGCGGTCGCCGACTACGTGCGGAACTACATTCTTCCCGGGCGCGTTCTCGAACCGAACGATGCGCCCTACGCTCGTACTGCGACGACGATCGCATAACGCACCCATCACTCCCAAGTAAAGAAACGAGGATTCCACTGTGAGCCAGCAAAGCCGCGCGCAACGCCGCCGTGACGAACGTGGGGGCTCCCACGGCCCGCCGCCGCGCGACCCGATGCGTCCGATCTACCTCGGCTTCGCGGTCATCGTCGTCCTCGTCTTCCTCGGCTTCGGCATCTTCCGTTGGCACGAAACGCAACGGATCGCCGCAATCTACGCAACCCCGACGCCGGCGGCATCGCTCGCGCCCGGTGCGAAACCGCAGCCGACGCCCTTCCAACTCGTCGACGGCGGGACGCTCGGACAGAATCTCTTTCCCAAAGGGGACACCTCAATCGGCGGACGCGGGCTTCCCGTCGACGGCATCAAATGCGACAGCGCACCCGAACCGATCGTCCTCCACGTTCACGAACATCTCGCGCTCTTCGTTAACGGCAAACAGATCGCCATTCCGCAGTACGTCGGCTTCGTTCCGAACCCCAATAATCCCGAATCGGGTTGTCTCTATTGGATACACACCCACGACGGCGAAGGGATCATTCACGTCGAATCGCCGCACGTGCGTCTCTTCCACCTCGGCGACTTCTTCGCGATCTGGGGGCAACCGCTCCGCGCGAACGACGTGGCAGGCTTCAAAGGCCCGGTGAGCGTCTGGCTCAACGGCAATCGCTACACCGGCGATGCGAAGCAGATCCCGCTGGTCGCCCATCAGCAGATCGTCATCGAGGTCGGAAAATCGCTCCCTCCCCCGCTCTACACCTTCCCGCCGGGTGACTAGCGAAACGCAGCGTTCGAAAACGCGTTCCGAGAGACATTAGGCGCAGGGCGGCCATGCTTTTTAGGCTAACCTAACAAGCATGGCTTCGCTCGGAGCTCGTCGCTCGCTCTCTGAATCCCCACGGGCCGCCTGGAAGACGTGGCTCTTCCGGCTGCTCGCCGTCGCCGGCCCGGGCATCGTGGTCACCTTCGCCGATACCGAGGCCGGCAGCATCACCACCGCTGCGACCTCCGGGGCTCAGTACGGCTTCTCGCTCGTGCTGCTCCAGCTGCTCCTCATCGTTCCGCTCTTCGTCGTTCAGGAGATGACGGTGCGCCTGGGGACCACCACCGGAAAGGGGCACGCGCGCCTCATTCGCGAGCACTACGGAATCGGCTGGGCGTGGGTCTCGCTGGGAACGATGCTCGTTACGAACATCGCCGCGCTCGTGACCGAGTTCGCGGGCATCGCCGGCGCGGCGGCGATTTTCGGCCTTCCGCCCGCGCCGTTCATCGTGATTGCGGCCGTCGCGTTGACGGTCGTCATTCTCACCGCGAGTTACAAACGTGCCGAGTACTTCGCTCTCGCGCTCTGCGCGATGGAGCTCCTGTTTATTCCCGCGGCGTTTGCGGCGAAACCGAGCCTACACGCAGTCATCTTCCACGGTATTCTCGGCGCACAGCCCTTGGGAGACCAACACTACTTACTGCTGATCGCCTCGAATATCGGCGCGGTGATCATGCCTTGGATGATCTTCTATCAGCAGAGCGCGACGGTCGATAAAGGCTTGGTCGCCCGCGATCTGCCCTTCGCACGCATCGATACCGCCATCGGATCGGTCGCGACGCAACTCATCATGATCGCGGTCATCGTGATGACCGCCGCCACGCTCTTCGTCCATCACATTCCGGTGAGCGACGCGGCGCACGCCGCGCTCTCGCTCGAACCGCTCGTCGGGAAATTCGCCGGCGTCACTTTCGGCGCGGCGCTCATCGGCGCATCGATGCTCGGTGCATTCGTCGTCTCGTTGGCGACGGCGTGGGCCTTCGGCGAAGCGTTCGAGTGGCGTTGTTCGCTCAACGACAGTTGTTTGAAAGCGAAGCGCTTCTACGCGCTCTACATCGGCAGCGTCGCACTCGCCGCAGGCATCGTCCTGATTCCGAACCTTCCGCTCGTGAATATGACCAACGATATCGAAGCGTTCAACGGCTTCGTGCTGCCGATCGTCCTCGGCTTTCTCCTCGTACTCGTGAACGATAAGCGCGTCATCGGCGAGCGAAGGAACGGCTTGCTCGGTAATGTGGTCGCCGTCGCGCTCTCCGCGGTGATCGTCGCGTTGGGCGTTTGGATGGCGATAGCGACCTTCATCCACCCCGGAGGGGCCTAAAAGCAGTATCGTGGAGTGATGTACCCGCTCCTCTTGGTGCTCTCGCTCCTCCCCATTCACGCAACGGTGCTCGCCGTCGCACCGCGACAGACCGTTATCGCGAGCACGCGCGGAGCGACGCTACAACTCGATGCGGGAACCTATCGCTTGCGCGTTCCGCGAGCGGCGAGTCTGCGCCCGGGCCTCGGGATCGACGGCCTGCTCGATCGCTCGACGCACCCGTGGACGCTGCGCGATGCGGTGCCGGCGCGCCCGTTCATCGCGGGGCTTCCCGCGCGCGGTAAAGTCATTCCGATCGACTTGGGAAGTTATCTGCCCGACGCCACGCTGGTCGACGCCGCCGGACATCCATTCAACCTTTCGACGGCATTTCGTGGAAAAACGCTGCTGCTCAGTTTTATCTATACGCGTTGCCCTCCCGGCGATCTCTGCCCCCTCACGAGCGCGAAATTTGCGCGGCTCCAATCGCAGATCGATCCCAAACACTTGCACTTGTTGGAAATTTCCATCGATCCCACCTACGATTCTCCAGCCGTGCTGAAAAACTACGGCATCCGTTTCGGTGCGAATCCATCGCGTTGGACGCTCGCCACAGGCACCGGATCGACGGTACAATCGCTCCTCGATCGCTTCGTGATTTCGTCGATCGAAGATACGACCGGGCATTACGTTCATAACGACGAACTCTTTATCGTCGGTCCCAACGGGCGCGTCGCCTTTATCGCCCGTAGCGCCGCGTGGGTCGCCGGCGGCGCGCTCGCCGAGGCTCGTTCGATCGACGGCGAGACGAGCAATCCGTTCGAACTCTTCGAACTCTCGCTCGTCGCCAGCATCGTTGCGGCATGCGGCGGCAGCGAATACGCCGGCATCGTGATACTCGACATCGTCTTAATTTCGCTGATCGCCCTGGCGGTAACGTGGATCCTCTGGCGCCTCGCCCGCCGGCTCATGCGCGAGCGCTAGCAAGGAGCGCTCGGCAGGCTTCTCGCATGCCTGGTGAGGAACCCCAACGCCCGTGGGAGCACCGCGAAAGGCCATCGAAGCGCCGAGCGCCGAACAGGCGGCTTTTTTAGAACGAGCGATCGAACAGTACGGTTCGATTGCCTATTCCTACGCCTACCGCCTCACGCGCAACGAGCCCGACGCCCGCGACCTGGTTCAGGAGGCCTTCATCCGCGTCTACCGAGCCTGGCGCAGCTTCACGCCGGGGACCTCGTTTCAGGCCTGGCTCTATCGAATTATCACAAACTTGCATCGCGACGAACTTCGGCGACGAAAAGGACGTTATTACGATGAGATCCCAGAGGATAACGCACCGCAGGAATGGGGAGGCGAGCGCCCGCTCGCCGTGGAGCCGATCGAGGAGTACCTCGAGGGGCAGTATAGCGAAACTATGGCAAAAGCGCTCGACGCGCTCTCCCCGGACCAGCGCCAGGTGCTCACCCTTGCGGATATCGAGGAGTACAGCTATCAAGAAATCTCCGAGATCATGGGCTGCTCGATCGGCACGGTACGATCGCGCTTGCACCGTGCTCGTAACCAACTCCGTCGCCTCGTGCTGAAATATTCAAACGTATGACTACCGATCGCCATCCAACTCGCGAAGAACTGATCGACTTCCAGCATGGCGCCCTCGAACCGGGTGCCGATGCCGCCATTCTCGCGCATATCGAACGCTGCGCGCCCTGCGCCGCGATCCACGACGAAGAGGCACGCCTTACCGAACTCGTGCGCGCGCACGCACGCAGCGAGGCGTTCGAACTGCCGCTCGGCTTCGCCGCAGCGACGCTCGCCCGCGCCCGCGAACGGGAACGTTCGCGGTTCTTCGAGGGGCTTCTCGCCTGGTGGCGCCCGACGATTGCGGTGCCGGCGGCGCTCTTCTTCGCGGTCGCTGCGTTCCTCGCGCCGGTCGTTCTGCCGCGTCTCCATCACCCCGGCTCGCAGATCAACGCGCTCCACGATCTCCGCGATCACGCCGCATTGATGGCGACCGAGCCGTTCGAGGAGAGTTCGCAAGCACCGATCGTCCTCGCAAGCGATCGAGGGAATGCCGCTCCGTAACCTCGCGGCCGCCGTGGCCGCGACCGTGCTGCTCCTCCCTGGGGTAGCCCTTGCCGCGCAGCGCGACGCCACGCCGCTGCTTCGCGCGGCGCTGCAGGCACCGCACGTCGTCAGTTACGTCGGCGAGATCGAGAGCATTCGCTTCGGCACGCACGGAACGCAGGCGACGGTATTTCGCGTCGAACACCGCGCCCCCGATCTCACGCATCGCTGGTACATCGTGCCGCACTCGGCGTTCGGCGAGACGGAGATCGAGCACGGCGATACCACCTACGTGCTCGATCCGCAGCACCATCGCGTCCTCGTCGAACGGAATCGCGCGCTCGACGACCGTATCGTCATCGCCGACAACGTCGGCCTCATGCTGCGCAACTATCGTCCGGTGCAACAAGGAACGGGGCACCTGCTCGGCTTTCCCGTCGACATCGTCGCACTCGTCAATACCTATACCGGGAATACGATGATGCGGCTCTGGCTCGACGCGCGCAGCCATCTCGTCCTCGAGCGGAAAGTCTTCGGTGACGACGGCGCGCTGCTCGGCGAGCAGCGCTTCGAAAATCTCGCCTACGCCAAGGATATTCCGGCGGGCGTCTTTGCCATTCCCAGCGATCTCAAGCGCGTCGATCGTACGCTCCATCACCGCCCGTCGAACGATATCGCCGCAGTCCTTCGAAGCCTGCCCTTCAAAGCGCAGCGCCCCCATTATCTGCCCGACGGCTTCATCGCCGTCGCCGCCGACCGCACGACCGACGAGGGCGTCCCGCAAGCGCATCTCCTCTACTCGGACGGCATACGTATGATCTCGCTCTTCGAAAATGCGGGTGCCTCGCTCGATCTCGATGGCCTTCACGTGCGCACGCTGCGGGTCGGTAACATCCCGGCGAAGCTCGCCTCGCGCGGATCGACCTCGCTCCTTTCGTGGTCGAAGAACGGGATGCACTACGTGCTCGTCGGCTCGCTCGATGCCAAGGAACTCGCGAAAATCGCCGCCTCGGTCGCTCCCTAGCCGCGCGTCACGCGCCTGAAAACTCCCTTTCGACGCGGTCGAGAATGCGTTGGAGCGATGCGGGAACCGCCCCGGCCGCAGCTCCGCTTTCATCGGCAATGCCAAGATCGTGCACGGCGGCGATCTCCAGAATCGAAGCGGTGACGTTCGCAACATCGTAGCCGCCTTCAAGAACGTAGAGCAACGGCGCATCGAGGCGCCCGGCGAGCCCGGCGAAGACCCGCGCCAACGCTCCCGCCGCGCTCCGGTCGACGCCGAGATCGCCAACCGGGTCTCCGCGAACGTAATCGAATCCCGCACTGACAACGATCGCCTCGGGGCGCACGCGCCGTTCGACGAACGCGGCGACGCGTTCCCAGAGTGCGACGAAGCCTTCGGTGGAGATCCCGCGCGGATCGATCGGCAGATTGATCAGGACGTCGCCGCTCGCCGTACGCGCCTGCTCGCCGGGGCCGCCGGTTCCCGGATATGCGGGCCACGCGTGCGAGGAGACATACGAAATGCCCTCGCCGACCAGCGCCTGCGTCCCATTTCCATGGTGATAATCGATATCCAGGATCGCAACGCGCGCACCCGTTCTCGCATGAATGCTGCGCGCGACCACGCCGACGTTATTGAAAATGCAGAAGCCCATGCCGCGCGCGGGCTCGGCATGGTGACCCGGCGGCCGCACGAGCGCAAAGCTCGGAGCGCCGTCGCGTTGGGTCCATTCGTACGCGCGCAGCGCACTGCCCGCAGCCCGGCGCGCGACCGAGAACGAGCTCGCATCGACGAGGACGTCGCCGGTGGAGAGATCGCAGAATCCCTCGGCTTCTTCGCATTCGCGCGCGACGAGATCGATGTAGCGCTGTGGGTGCACGAGGCTCAGCGTCGCAACGTCGGCCTCGACGTCTTCTTCGACCAGCGTTATGCCGGGATGTTCGCGGAGCATCGACGCAACGCGCTCCACACGATCCGGTGATTCCGGGTGCGTGCTGCCGCGAAGGTGGGCTCCGAGCGCGATGTCGGTGACGACTCTCACGAACGGAGCCCTTGCACGACTATCGGCGCGAACTCGGCTTCTTCGAGAGCGCCTTCAGGCCCGCGAGCGCTTGCCGATAATTCGGCGAGTTGCGCGCGGCGACGCGCAGCACCCGGCGGTACGCGAGGATCGCCTTGGCTTTGTCGTTATTGCGCGCGTAGGTTTGCGCCGCCACCATCAACATGTCGGGCTGGCGATCGAGGTAGCCCGGCGCGTTGTTGTCGAGCGCGGTAAAGATCTGTGCCGCTTCGCCGTAGTTGTGAAGATGGAAATCGGCGCTCGCGATGCACCCCAACGTGTCGGGCTGGCGATCGGCCTGGAAACTCTGCTCGCACGCAACGCGCGCTTGGCTATAGAGCTTCCGGTAGAAGTACACCTGGCCGAGCATCGCGTAACTCTGCGCGGACGGGCGCACCTTGACGAGCTTCGAGAGATAGGTGGTCGCGGCGACGGCGTCGTGCCGACCGAGCGCATCCTGCGAGAGGCGCGCGAGAACCGCCGGGTTGCTCGGATCGAGCTTCAACGCCGCAAGCCACTGTGCGCGAGCATCCTTCATGTCTTTCTGCTGCGCGTAGTAATCTCCGATCGCTCCGTGCGCCACCGCGCTATCGGGAAATTTCTTCAGGGCCTCCTGGAAGATCGCGAGTGCCTGCGGATATTGCTTCTCGCCGGCAAGAAACGTCGCTTTCTCCATCAGCACTTTAACGCGATCCGAATCGTTCGTCGCGGCGTATTCGGCGTCGTCGTAGGCGAGGATGGCTTTCGCGTCGTCGTGCTGCGCCGCGTAGAGCGAGGCGCGGAAAAGGAGCAAATCGAGGTCGCCCGGAGAGATCGCCAGCGCTTGATGGACCGCAGCGAGGGCTTTCGGAAGCTGTTTCTGCTGCTGGTAGATACGCGCGCTCTGTAACGACGGCGTCGGATCCTTCGGATCGAGCTTTTGTGCGATCGCGAATTGGGCGAGCGCTTTATCGTATTTTTGCTGGTCGGCATAGACGGCGCCGAGGGCGACGTACGCCTGCGCGCTCTTTTTGTGGAAGACGATCGCGCGTTTGGCGACGCGCTCGGCTAAATCGAACTTCCCGCTGCGCGCGTACAGATCGGCGAGCTGCGAGAGAATGCCGACGTTGGTCGGATCGAGATCGGAGGCGCTTTGGAAATCGGCGAGCGCCGCGCCGGCATTACCGACGAGCTCCTGAGCGTAACCGTCAAGATAGTAAATGCGCGCGTCTTTGTTGCCGGCTTGCAAGAGTTGTTGCGTCAGCGAGAGTGCCTGCTCGGCCTGGCCGGTGCTGAGATAGACGCCGGCGAGTTCGAGCGCCGCCTGTCGGTCCGTCGGATGGGCCTTGAGGCGTGCCTGCAGACGCGGAATCGCAATGCTCGGCGGTTCGGGCGTCGCGGTCGGCAGCGCGGAGGGCGAGGGCGACGGGGTCGCGGCGGCCTTTTTATGGCCGAAGAGACCGGCGCTCGCCTGCGGCGTAGCCGCAAGGACGAGCGCGCCGAGGAAAAACGCTACGAGCGCCGCGATCCGCAGCGGCTTCACTGCTTCGCCGCCGTGACGAGTTTGGTCAACTCGGGAACGATTGCAAAGGCGTCGCCGACGACGGTGAGATCGGCGAACTCCGCAATCGGAGCCGAGGCATCTTTGTTGATCGCCACGATCGTTCCGGAGGCGCGCATGCCGACTTTATGTTGGATCGCACCCGAGATGCCGACGGCGATATAGAGCGGCGGGCTCACGGTCTTTCCGGTCTGACCGATCTGCAAACTATAGCTCACCCATCCGGCATCGGCGGCGGCGCGCGACGCGCCGACCGCGCCGCCGAATGCATCGGCGAGCGGCTTGAGCATCGAGGTGAACGGCTCCGCGCCGCCCATACCACGCCCGCCGGCGATAACGACCGGCGCTTCTTCAAGCGCCATTTCGCCGGAGCCCTCTTCGACGTCGCGTTCGATGGCGAGGGGATAGGTGGCGTTCGAAACGTCGAGTCGCTCGATCTGCGCTCCGCTCCCACCGGGGGCTGCCGTAAAGGCACCCGGGCGAATCGTTGCGATTCCATACTCGCCCGCGCGCAGCACGCAATGCGTTACGAGCGCTCCGCCCAATTTCGGCGAAACGCATTCGACGCGTCCGTTCGCAGCCGATATCTCGGTGACGTCGGCGGCGATGCCGGCATTCAAGCGTGCGACCAGGCGACCGGCGAGATCGCGCCCCGAAAGCGTGTTCGGAACGAGGATCAGCGACGGGCCGAGTTTTTGGGCCGCGAGTTCGACGTACTGCACGATCGGATCGAGCAAGAATTTCTCGACCGCGGGATCTTCCACGACCTGAATCGCGTCGATCGGATAGCCTTTGATCTGTTCGGCAACCTGCGCGGCGCCGGAGCCGAGCACGACGGCGACGGCACGCCCGCCGAGCGCATCGGCGATCTTGCGTGCCTCGGTGAGCATCTCGAACGTGACTTTGCGGGTCGCTCCGTTCTTCTGTTCGACGTAGACGATGACGTTTTTCATTACACCAACTTTTTCTCTTGGAGGAACGC
>JAJXXM010000268.1 GCA_021781095.1 bacterium | reverse complement strand
TCAGCGGAAGCAAAACCTCGAAGGATTTCGGAACGTGCCGCCCTCGGTCTACGAGCAGCTGCGCGACGTCCCGATGCGCCTGGAAGAGGCGGGACACATCGCCGCGACGCTCACGGAATCGACGCTCGAATCGGCGTTCGGCATGGGCGAGCGCTTCGTCGCTGCGGCGCGCGAAGCACTCCCTCCGGGGACGATCGGCCCCTTTGCGCTGCAGTGTGCCATCGTCGCCGGCCCGCCGAAAGAGTTCGTGTGCTACGACGTTTCGTTGCGCATTCCGGGTTCGCCGGGGACGCGTTTCACTCCGTATTCGTCCTATCGTTGGGGACGCGATCTTTCCGTCGGCGAACGCATCGCCATGGAGATCGAGTTCGCTCGCGACGCCGGTCGTATGGCCGAGGTGCTAACATAACGCTATGAAAACCGTCGTCGTCCTCGATTTTGGAGCGCAATATAGCCAACTCATCGCGCGGCGCGTTCGAGAGGCCGGATACTATTGCGAGATCGTTCCGTTCGATCGTCCTTGGAAGCAGATTCTCGAACTCGATCCTTCGGCGATCGTCCTCTCCGGAGGACCGGAGAGCACCCTCGCGGAGGGGGCGCCCGCGTGCGACCCAGCGGTGCTCGCGAGCGGGCTGCCGATGCTCGGAATCTGTTACGGCATGCAGTTGCTCGCGCGGCAGGTCGGTGCGGAGTTGGTCTCCGGCGGCGCACCCGAATATGGGCCGGCGACCCTGCGCGTGCTCGACGCCTCGCACCCGTTGCTCGCAGGTTTGCCGGAGCAATCGCGCGTGTGGATGTCGCACGGCGACTCGGTGCAGCGACTTCCGGTCGATTTCACCGCTCTTGCGGCGACTCCGCGGTGTGCGATCGCCGCGATGGCGAGCACGAAGCGGCGGATGGTCGGCGTTCAATTTCATCCGGAAGTGGTTCACACGGAATACGGCAAGCGGTTGATCGAGAATTTTCTTCGCAACGTCGCCGGTATCGCTCCGAACTGGGCGATGGAGTCCTTTCTCGATCGAAGTATCGCCGATATCCGCGAGCGCGTCGGATCGCGACGCGTCATCTGCGCGCTCTCCGGTGGGGTCGATTCGGCGGTCGCGGCGACCTTGGTCGCGCGAGCGATCGGCGAGCAATTGACCTGCATTTTCGTCGATCACGGCCTCTTGCGGAAAAACGAAGCGAGCGAAGTGCTCGCGGCGTTTCGCGATGTGTTGCACCTCAACGTCATTCACGTCGATGCCTCGAAGCGGTTTTTAGCAAAACTCGCGGGCGTCGAAGACCCGGAGCGAAAACGCATTCTCATCGGGCACGAATTCATCGCGATCTTCGAAGAAGAAGCGGCGAAGCTCCCCGATGTCGGCTTTCTGGTCCAGGGCACGCTCTATCCCGATGTCATCGAATCGAAGACGCCGCAGAGCAAGGCCGGGCATAAAATTAAGTCGCATCACAACGTCGGCGGCCTCCCCGAGCATATGAACTTCGCGCTCGTCGAGCCGCTCCGTTCGCTCTTTAAAGATGAGGTACGCGCGCTCGGCCGCGTGCTCGGACTCCCCGAACATATCGTCGCGCGCCAACCCTTCCCGGGGCCGGGGCTGGCGGTACGCATCATCGGTGCGGTCGACGAGGAGCGTCTGACGATCGTGCGCGAGGCCGATGGGATCGTGCGCGACGAGATCGATCGCGCCGTGCTCGAACCGCATCCGTGGCAGTACTTCGCGGTACTCACGCCGGTGAAATCGGTCGGCGTGATGGGCGACGGACGTACCTACGCCAATCTCGTCGCGGTGCGCGCGATCGTGAGCGAAGACGGAATGACCGCGGATTGGGCGCGCTTGCCGCACGACCTGCTCGCTCGAATCTCGACGCGAATCGTGAATGAGGTCGCCGGCGTCAACCGTATCGCCTACGATATCACCTCCAAACCCCCCGCAACGGTGGAGTGGGAATGATGCGCGTTCTTCTCGTCGGAAACGGTGCGCGCGAAGACGCACTCGGCTGGCGTATCGCAAGCTCGCCGTCGTGCGATGCCCTCTTTACGACACCTGGGAATGCCGGCACCGCACGACACGGTACGAATTGGAACCTGTCGGTCACCGATGCGAAAGGCATCGCGCAACGGGCGCTCGAGGAACGCATCGACCTCGTGGTGATCGGTCCCGAGACGGCGATCGCCGCCGGCGTCGCGGACCGCGCGCGCGAAATCGGGCTCGCCGTTTTCGGCCCGAATCGTTCGATCGGACGGTTGGAGAGTTCGAAGAGTTTTGCCAAGCGTTTTATGGAGCGCAACGGCGTTCCGAGCGCGCGGTATGCAGTCGTGCACGGGCTCGATCACGCGCGAAAAATTCTCGCGACCTGGGGCGAACGCGGAGTGGTGGTGAAAGCTGACGGTTTGGCCGCCGGCAAAGGCGTCGTCGTTACCTCGGGGCCCGCCGAGGCCGAGGCGCTGCTCGCGCATTGGTACGGCGAGCGCGCGATTCCCGGCGGCGGTAGCGACGTGGTGCTCGAAGAGCGGCTCGTCGGGCGGGAACTCTCCGTCTTCGCGCTCTGCGACGGGCGCGCGATGATGCCGTTTATCGCTGCGTGCGACTACAAGCGTGCGGGCGATGGGGACACCGGGCCCAATACCGGCGGCATGGGCGCCTACTCGCCGCCGCATGGTTTCCCAGAGGGCTTCATGGATATCGTCCGCGAGAGCATTTTCGCACCGATGCTGCGCGGGTTAGCCGCCGAGAACGAACGATATGTCGGCGTTCTCTATGCGGGGCTCATGTGGTGTGCGGATGGCCCGAAGGTGATCGAGTTCAACGTGCGATTCGGCGATCCCGAAACGCAGGTGCTGATGCCGCGCATCGGCGGCGATTTCGCGGGGCTCTTGAAATCGTGTGCCGATGGGACGATCGATCTCTCGCTCGCGCACGTCAATCCCGAACCGTGCGTCGGCGTCGTTTTGGCGAGTTCGAAATATCCAACCGAAAGCACGCCGGTCGCCGGCCTTCCGGCAGATCTCCGCTTGCCCGAGGGCGTGCGGGCGTTCTGGGGAAGCTCGCAGCTCGTCGACGGAAAAGTATCGAGCCCGGGCGGGCGGGTGTTGACGGTTACCGCCGTTGCGGCGACGCTTCACGATGCACGTGCGCGCGCGTACGAAGGCGTTCGATCGCTGCGCGCACGCTTCGGCGAGGCCGACCTCACGTTTCGCAGCGACATCGCGCTCTTTTAGGCGTACGCCGCTAGCCGCTCCCCGCGCTGCGATACGCGAGAAGCAGATCGCGCCGCGTCAGGATACCGATCAGCGTTTCGTTATCGCCTAAGACCGGTAGGAGCGGGGTATCGCTCTCGGCCATCAGCGCGGCGGCGCGGTCGAGCGTGTCGGTCGGTGCGAGCGCGCCAGGATGCAAGTGGAGGATCGAACGGAGCGGCTCCGCACCGCGGCGCTCTGCAACCGCGCGCGCGAGATCGAGCGCCGTGACGACGCCGACGAATCGCTCGCCATCGCAGACGGGTATCGCCAACTCGTTCTCATCGCGTTCGTCGTCGATCGCGCCGGAAATCGGTTCGTCGATCTGGGCAACGACCGGAGCTTTGCGCGTATAGGCGGCGACGGTGAGGCGCGTGAAGAATCCCGGGTTGCGCGCCTTTCTCCAGTCGACGCCGCGTCGCAGCAGCTTCTGTTCGTAGACGGTCGCGCCGAGCAGACGCCGCCCCAGCAGCGAGGCGATCACGACGGTGACCATGAGCGGAAGAATGATCGTGTAATCGCTCGACATCTCGAAGACGATCATAATCGCGGTGATCGGTGCCTCCGCCGCGGCGGCGAAGAGCGCCGCCATCGCCACCAAACCGTAGGCGGCCGGTGGGCCGGTCCAGAGCGGAAAGAGCCCGTGGACGATTCGCCCATAGGCATCACCGAGAAAGGCGCCGGTGAAGAGCGAGGGCGCGAAGACGCCGCCCGAGCCGCCGCTCCCCAGCGTGAGCGAGGTTGCGAGCGGCTTGAGCGCGGCGAGCAGAAAGGCATGGGGTGCGGCGACGTGTTCGTAGAGCACCTGCTGAATCGAGGTGTATCCTACGCCGAAGACCTGCGGAAACCAGATGCCGATCGCCCCGACGGCCGCGAAACCGATGGCGCCCTTCGACCATGCCGGCAGCGCCAGCGCTTCGAAGCGATCCTCGACGGCATAGAGCAGTTTGACGAACCCGGTCGCCCAGATCGCCGCGAGCACGCCGAGGACGCCGTACAGCATGAGCTCCCAGGGCGACGCGAGTTGGAACGCCGCGGCGTTGAAGGAGGGGTGGTTTCCGAGGAACGCCCGTCCGATCACCGCCGAGATCACCGAAGCGACAACGATTGCCGCGAACGAGCGCGGCGCGAACTCCCCGAGGATCACTTCGGCGGCGAAGAAGACGCCGCCGATCGGGGCGTTAAACGTCGCCGATATTCCCGCCGCGGCGCCGCACGCGACCAGGGTACGGACGACCGAGGCCGGGGCTTTGGTCGCCTGTCCGATCACCGAACCGATCGCCGCCCCGATTTGGACGATGGGGCCTTCGCGCCCGCAGCTGCCGCCGAATCCGATCGAGGTCGCCGACGCGATCGATTTGATCGCAATGATGCGCGGGCGCATCACCCCGCCGCGCAGCGCGACCGATTCCATCACCTCGGGGACGCCATGCCCCTTCGCCTCGGGGGCGAAACGGACGGTGATAAAGGCGGCGATCGTGCCGCCGATCGCCAACAGCAAAATCAGGCCGATCGCTCCCAGATGCGACTCGAGCGCGGGAAGAAGGCGACCGAACGCCAGCCACCCGGCGCCGGCGATCATGCGACGAAAGACGACCGCACCGAGGCCTCCGCCGATGCCGACGAGCACCGCGGCGGCGATCATAAAGGCGCTCTGGGAAATCGAAAATTGCCCGAGACGTAAGACGTATCCGCTCCCCTTCGGCTCGAACGAAAAATTCACAGAGCGCATTTCTTCGGGTGGGGTTGATTTACTGCCGACGACGCGCGCTGCGACGGAGCGGCGACCGGCACCTACGGCAGGGCGGAATCGCCGCGAAGGGAACCTAAGCGGCTCGATGAGCGATTATAGAGAGCGATGAGCTACCAGTTTCAACCTTCGCGCCCCTATGGCGCCACGGCATCGACCTCCACGCTGCTGAGCCAGGTGCTCGGGATTACCGGCCTCGGCCTCTGCATCACCGCCCTCGCTTCCTATCTGTTCCGCGATATGGCGCCGAGCTTCCTGACCTTCGGGGCGTTGATCGGCGGATTCGTGTTGCTCTTTGCGATCGGGCGCATGCAGGCGAACGAGCCCGTCGCGCTCCTGCTCTTCTACACATTTACGTTTCTCGAGGGCATCGGCATCGCGCCGACGATCGCCTATTACGCGCACATCGATGGGCCGAGTGTGGTCGTCAACGCCGCGCTGACCACCGGCCTCGGGATGCTCGGGCTCGCTTCAATCGTCTATGCGACGACCTTCGATTTTCGCCGACTCTACGGCGTGTTGATGATGGCGCTGCTCGCGGTCATCCTCGTCTCCATCGTTTCGATCTTCATTCACTTCGTCTCGCCGACCGCAATATCGTGGGTGGTGCTCGTTATTTTCGCCGGCCTGACGCTCGCCGATTTCGCGCGTATTCGCGCCGGCGGCGACGGCTTGGGGCCGGTCACGATGGCGGTGAGCATCTATCTCGACGCGATCAACATCTTCCTCGCGCTGCTGCAAATCTTCGGCGGCCGTCGCTCGAACGATTAGCGAACGAACGTGTGCGGGATCGTCGGTCTCTTCGCCCCCGGTCGTGACGCGGCGCGGCTCGCCTATTTCGGGCTCTACGCGCTCCAACATCGCGGCCAGGAATCGGCGGGGATCGCCGCCGGCGATGGCGGAACGCTCCGCTCGCATAAAGAGATGGGCTTGCTCGGAGCGATTTTCGACGAAGAGATTCTCGCGCAGCTGAGCGGGCATCTCGCCGTCGGGCATACGCGCTATTCGACGACCGGATCCTCGATCGTCGTGAACGCGCAACCGCTGCTCGAACGGACCGATATCGGCGAGTTCGCGCTGGCGCATAACGGGAACCTCACCAACACCGACGAGCTGCGCGCCGCGTTGCCGGTTGGAACGATCATGCAGGCCTCCTCGGATACCGAGGTGCTCGCGAAATTGATCGTCGAGGGTTCGGGCACGATGATCGAGCGCATCGAAGCGGCGATTCAGCGGGCGCGCGGCGCCTATTCGATCGTTCTCTGTTCGGAGAGCGAGCTCTACGCATTTCGCGATCCGTGGGGCGTCCGTCCGCTCTGCTTGGGCACCTTCGACGACGGCGGTTACGTCGTCGCGAGCGAATCGTGCGCGCTGGCGACCGTCGGCGCTCGCTATCTTCGCGAGATCGAAGCGGGCGAGGTCGTACACGTCACGCGCGATGGGCTCACCTCGTACCACGTGCACGCGCCCGATGAGTTTCCCGCGCTCTGCATGTTCGAATACATCTATTTTGCGCGTCCCGATTCGAAACTCGACAATCGTTCGATCTATATGGCGCGTCACGAAATGGGGCGCTCACTCGCGCGCGAACATCCCGTCGATGCCGATTGCGTCATGGCCGTCCCCGATTCCGCCGTTCCCGGCGGCATCGGATATGCCACCGAGAGCGGGCTACCGTATATCGAAGGTCTGATTAAGAATCGATATATCGGGCGAACTTTTATTAGCCCCGACCAATCGATGCGTTCGCGCGGCGTGCATTTAAAGTTCAATCCGGTCGTCGAAAACCTGCGCGGCCAACGCGTCGTGGTGGTCGACGATTCGATCGTTCGGGGTACCACGACGCCGCGTATCGTCGCCCTGTTACGCGAGGCGGGTGCGCGCGAGGTGCACTTGCGCATTACCTCGCCGCCGATTCTCCACCCGTGCTATCTCGGCGTCGATATGGCGACCTACGACGAACTCATCGCCGCCAATTATAGCGTCGATGAAATTCGCGCAAAGACCGGTGCCGATTCGCTGGGGTATCTCTCGCTCGACGGGCTGATCGCTTCGACCGGACGCAAACGCGAAGAGATGTGTTTGGGGTGTCTGACCGGTGTCTATCCGACGGAGCCTGCCGTGCACGAACGCGGCCCGCACGCACTCACGCGCTCCTAAGGGAGCGGCGAGTGCGGCAGAACTAACGCTCCGGCTGGAGGTTGCGCGCGATCGAACTCGCCGCCGGAATCTTGATGTGGTCGGCGAGCCGGAGGAAGGCGAGAAAGCGTACGTTGAGCCAGGTCGGGTCGAATTCGAACCAACGCAGACCGTGGCGCGCGGAGAAGGGGAAGGCGTGGTGGTTGTTATGCCAGCCTTCACCCCACGAGAGGAGTGCGACCCACCAGCAATTGGTGGAGAGATCCTTCGTGCGATAGGTGCGATAGCCTAAGGAGTGTGCGGCGCTGTTGACCAGCCACGTGGTGTGGTAGCCGAGCACGAGCCGTACGAAGATTCCCCAGACGACCCACGTCCATCCGCCGAGCGCGAAGAGCACGAGTGCGAGCAAGACCTGCATGTACACGTGCGTGCGTTCGAGGAAGCGGTAGAAGCGGCTGTCGCAGAGGTCGGGCGCAAAGCGCCGAATCTCCGCCTCGCTGGGAATCGCATCGTTGTGCTTGTAGATCCAGCGGATATGCGCCCACCGGAAACCACGATCCATCCCGTGCGGGTCGTTCGCGGTATCGGCGTTGGCATGATGTTTGCGATGCGTCGCGACCCAGCGGATGGGGTCGCCCTGCAGC
This sequence comes from bacterium, assembly GCA_021781095.1. Next base: position 2,350 of record JAJXXM010000268.1, on the reverse strand, counting down.
GCGAGGGCACCGAAGATCGCCAGGACGTATTCGAGCGGCTTGCGTAGGCGCAATCCGCGATGCGTGAGCGTGCGGTGGTAGAAGAGGGTGACGCCGAGTGCGCCGGTAGCGTAGGCGATCGCTGCGGCGACCGCGAGTGCGCTCCATTGGAACGCACCCGGGATGAACACCGCGAGCGCGCCGATATGAATCGCTGCGAGTCCGAAGCGATTCATACGGCGCCGAGCGAGGTCGGTCACATTGGCCTAGCGGTAGCTGGGGCGCGACGCGAAGCAGTCGCGGCAGTATACCGGCTTATCGCCACGCGGTTGGAACGGAACTTCCGCGACGCCGCCGCATTGGCTGCAGGTCGCTTTGAACATTTCGCGGCGCGCACCGCCGCCGCCGCCGCTTCCACCGCGGCCGCCGCTCGCCTTACGGGCGGCGCGACAATCGGCACAACGGCTCGGCTTATTCGTGAAGCCCTTGCTCGCGTAGAACTGCTGTTCGTTTGCGGTAAAGGTAAACGTGCGTCCGCAATCGACGCAGGTGAGCATTTCATCGGTGTACATTCGAGACATCTCCTTGGATGCGAGGCGCGTTTGCCTCGCATGGGGGTGGGTAGATCCGCAAGAGCGAGTAGCAGCTGCTCCCGAGGCCAAAGAGCCCCAGCACGGTGCCGAAGATGTACTCTTCGACCCGGCAGGTGACCGTAGGCGGTTGCTTCCACGGAGTCTCGCCAATGCCCGCTTTTTCTCGCATCGATTTTCGTGCTTTGGGATCGTCGCCGGGGGCGCCCCGGGAGAGGGATTCGGCGGAAGCGTCGGCAACGCACGAGGGCGGCATCGCCGCGGCGATGCGAGCGTAAGCGAGGGGGGGAATACGGATGTCCCTTCGGTTTCGTGTTCGTTGTTAAGGAGATATCGTGACGCAGGTCGATCGAGCGATCCACGCCGCCGTCGAGGCGAGGGACGAGCATACCGCCGTCCACGGCCTCCAGGTGGCCCGTCTTGCCGAGGAGTTGGGGCGCGCGATCGCACTCGATAGCGACGAAATCGATGCGTTGCGTGAGGCGGCGCACATTCACGACGTCGGCAAGATCGGCATCCCCGATCGCATCTTGCTCAAGCCGGCTCCCTTGACGGTGCACGAATGGGAGATCATGAAAAACCACAGCGAGCTCGGTGCGCGGATCATTGCGGCGCAGTCGTCGCCGCATTGGAAAGGGATGCACGCGTCGGAGAACATCGTGAAAGCGGTCCGCCACCATCACGAACGATTCGACGGCCGGGGCTACCCCGACGCGCTCGTCGGCGAGGCGATTCCCCTCTGGTCGCGCATCATCCTCATCGCCGATTGCTACGACGCGCTCACCGAGACGCGTGCGTATCGCCCACCGCTGACGCACGGTGAGGCCTTAGATCTCATGGCCGAGGAGCGCGGGCGCGTCAGCGACCCCGAGCTCTTCGATACGTTCGTGCGGGCGATCGACGGCAGCCCGTGGAGAGCGCGGGCGAGCCGGAGTTCGTAGAGCGCGAGCGAGTTATCGCTTGGGAAAAGCTCGCTCGCGCACTTCACGAGCGTACTCGGCCAACGCCTGCGTTGCCGCAGAGCCTAATTCGGCAAAACGTTTCGCGAAGGGCGGCGACTGAGAATAGATTCCCAGTGCGTCGTGCAGCACCAGCACTTGCGCGTCGCAGTGCGGCCCGGCGCCGATGCCGACCGTCGGTATCGCAATCGAGGCGGTGATCTCTTCGGCGATCTCGCTGTCGACGACTTCGAGCACGATTGCGTATGCGCCCGCGGCTTCGACCTTCTTTGCTTGCTCCAACAGGCGTTCGCGGTTCGCGCGTTTTTTGTAACCGGGGCCGAGCCCGGCGGTCTGCGGCATCACGCCGATATGCCCCATGACGGGGATTCCGGTCGCGGCGATCGCGGCGATGCGATCGGCTTCCATGCCTCCGCCTTCGAGTTTGACGCTGCACGCGCCGCCTTCTTTGACCAAGCGAATGGCGTTGCGCACCGCATCTTCGTCGCTGACGTGATACGAACCGAACGGCATATCGACGACGATGTGCGCGCGCGAGGTACCGCGCACCACGGCTTGTGCGTGATGGATCATCACTTCGACGGTGATCGGCGTCGTTTCGTCGTAGCCGAGCACCACGTTGGCGAGGCTATCGCCGACGAGGATGATGTCGATGCCCGCCGCTTCGGCGAAGCCGGCGAACGGCGCGTCGTACGCCGTGACGATCGGAAACGGCGTGCCCTTCCGGCGCCGAACGGCGCCGGCGGTTATCCGGCGTACCGCGCGTCCGTGCGCCGGTTCGTAGGGGCGCGCCTGATCGCTTCCGCCGTGCGCGGACATCGC
>JAJXXM010000298.1 GCA_021781095.1 bacterium | reverse complement strand
AAGACGTTTTTCGGAAGGTTGCTCGCGATCGAGCTCCACGTCTTGCCGTAGTTATGAGTGACGAAGACGTAGGGTTTGTAGTCGCCCGAACGATGGCGATCGATGGTGACGTACGCCGTCGCCGCGTCGAACGGCGAAGGAGCGACGGTTTCGACTCGCCCATAGGGGGGAACGCCCGGAATCAGCATTTTCTTCCAGTGCTTTCCACCGTCGACCGTGAGGCCGATGACGCCGTCGTCGGCGCCGGTCCAGATCTCGCCTTTACGCACCGGCGAGCCCTCGATATCGAGCAGCGTGTCGCTATACTCCGCGCCCGAGACGTCGTGGGTGATCGGGCCGCCCGATGGAATCTGGTGGGATTTCATGTTCAACGTGAGATCGGGGCTGATGACTTTGAAGCTCTTACCGCGATCGGTGCTCTGGAAGACGACATTGCCGCCGACCCATCCGATATGCGGGTTCCACGGAGCGAACGCAATCGGCGAATCCCAATTGAAGCGATATTTGCTCGTGCGCAGGTCGTACTGCTCTTTGACGCCCTGAAGATAGGGTTGCGCGGACCACTGATCTTGCGTTCTCTTGTTCCACACGACGACCGAACCGTTTTCGGAATCGCTCCAAATATAATTCGGGTCGGAGGGATCGGGGACCGACCACTCGCCGTCGCCGCCGACGCTCACCTTCCAATATTTATTGAGAAGGCCGCTGGGATCGAGCGAGTTCTCCGGCCCGCAAAATGCATTGTTATCTTGCAATCCGGCACAGACTTCGTATGGATTCTCGTTGGAGAGCCCGACGTGGTAGATCTGTGCGATCGGAAGATTCTTCGAGAAGAACCAATTGGCACCGCCGTCGACGGTGAGCGCGTAGCCGCCGTCTTCCCCGAGCATGATGCGCGACGGATCGTTCGGTGCGATCCAGATCGCGTGGTAATCCACGTGCACGGCGAGAGCGATCGGGCGGAATTTCTTGCCGCCGTCGGTCGAGACCGAGGTGAGTTCGGAGACGGCGTAGACTTTTTTGGGATTCATCGGATCGACGGCGATGTGCGTGAAGTAGAACGGACGTTGATCGACCAGCGTGTTATCGCTGACCATCTTCCAATGCTTGCCCGCATCTTCACTGCGCCAGAGAATGCCATGCGCGGCTTCGATGAGCGCGTAGACGTAATTCGGGTCGCTCTGCGAGACGGCGAGGCCGATGCGCCCGGTGATTCCGGCCGGCAAACCGTTGCCGACGAGTTTCGTCCAGGTCTTGCCGCCGTCGACCGATTTATAGAGGCCGTCGTTGGGGCCGCCGCTGCGGAAGGTCCACGGTTTGCGCCGGAACTCCCACATGCCGGCGTAGACGACGTTCGGATCGCTCGGGACCATCGCGAGATCGCTCGCACCACTATCGGGTGCGAGATAGAGCGTCTTCTTCCACGTCTTTCCGCCGTCGAACGTCACGTAGACGCCGCGGTGAACGCTGTTGCGAAACGGGTCGCCGAACGCGGCGACCACCACGTGGTTGCCGTCTTTCGGGTCGACGGCGATGCGCGAGATCGAGCGGACGCCTTTGAGGCCGACCCGCTTCCAGGTGATCCCGCCGTTCGTCGATTTGTAGAGGCCGTCGCCATAGCTGACGTCGTTGCGCGGATTGCTCTCGCCGGTCCCGACCCACACGACATTGTTATTGCTGGGATCGATCGCCACCGCGCCGATCGCCGCGACCTTCTGATTCGCAAAGACCGGCGTCCAGGTAAAACCGCCGTTGATCGTCTTCCAGACGCCGCCGCCCGCGGAGCCGACAAAGTAGAGTTTCACGTTGGTCGCAGAACCCGCGACCGAGGTGATGCGCCCGCCTCCTGCGGCGGGGCCGATCTCGCGCCACGTCATCTGCGTGTACGGCGGCGGTGGCGTCGGTGTGGGCGTCGGTTTCGGCGAGGCCTTCGCGGCGGCTTTCGCCGGGGCCGGGGTAACGCCGACTGCCGCACGCGCGTGCGAGGGAAGGCTAAGAGCGAAAAGAACTGCGGCGGCGAGCGCCCAGCGAATGCGTATGCGAGACAACGGCTTCCTCCTCGAAGAGAGCTTCATATTCAGCCCGGGGAGTCCGATAGGAAAGGCCGCGCTCCTGCGAGCGCGGCCTCAAATGTTGCTCAAAAAAGCGGATTCTAGACCGACATGCGGGTGATCGACACGTCGATATCGTCGCGTCCCGCTTTTCGAACGAAGGTGATGTGCACTCGCTGTGCGCCCCAAGCAAAGCGGAAGGTGTAATCGAAGGTCTCGATGCCCCCGCTCGACTTTCCGGCGAGCGTATGGAAGCGCCCCTGGAACTCCGGGTTCGCGGTGCACGGAGCGACTTCGGTGAAGAAGTTCCGCCCAACCTGTGATTTCTGATCGAGGCGCGCCATCTCAGCCTCGGTGCGATTGTAGCGACGGATCTTGCCGTCGAGCCCCAAGGTGATCACGCCGACGGGCAACCCGTCGATCTCCTGTGCGCTCATCGCCTCGACTCGCTCGAGCAAATCGCGATCGTGCATGAATGCTCCTCTTCTTCAACATCACTATCAGCGTACGAAAACGCTCCCACTGTGGGAACCTCGCAGCATAACTCAGCGGAAAAACGCGGAGTTGCTCCCTGCATGTAAGGAGCGCGCAAAGGGAGCGGCGGGCGCTATCGCAATGCGAAGCGCACGAGCACCTGCCCGGCAAAGGCGGCAAGAACGCCGAGCAGCACGCTCCCCAGCGCATAGAGTGTGGCCATGGCAAACGCCCGATCGCCGACCAACGTCACGGTATCGAGTGCGAAGGTCGAGAAGGTCGTATAGCCCCCGAGGACGCCGACGGCGAGAAAGAGACGCGCGGATGACGGCATCCCGAACGTTCGGGTGGCGGCCAGTTCCGCGATGATCCCGATCAGCAAACTCCCGGTAACGTTGATGAGCAGCGTGCCGAACGGAAATCCGGGGCCAAGTCGCTGGACCACCATGTAGTTGACGATGTAGCGAGCAGCTGCCCCAAGTCCCCCTCCAAAGGCAACCGTCAGAACGCTTTTAAGCCCCACGGGAGGCAAAAACCGCCATAGTCATCAGGCTCCTTGGCAGGCGATTGGAAAAGTTGTCATGCAGGGGCGGCTTACGGCGCTCCGGTCTTCTCGTACCTTGGGACATTAACGTGAATTGCATACCACTGAGAGTAGCCTATGGCGGAAATAAGGAGCGCGAAAAACAGCACCATCCCCACCGCCCAAGCGCGCTTCCCCCCGGTGCTCATCTGTGAAAACCGGCTCATAACGCGTCCTTCGCCGAATCGCTTCTCTTTTGCCTCCATGCGCGAGACTCCACGCCCCATATCGGTCTCCAAGCATCAGTGCGACAAAACTCGCATCCTCGTGCTCGATACCGGGCCGAGCCCTCGCGTCTCGCGTCCAACGAAGTCGGTCAGCTTCACGCGCATAGCGGATGCCCGGATTGATTCCTACGGCGGCACGCTGAACCCATCTATAACGAGTACCGGGCAATGCGCATATCGCGCAATTCGATCGGAGACACTTCCGATGAGAAAACGCGTGACACCCGAGAGGCCGCGACGCCCAACAACAATTAAGTCGGCGCCGACCTGCCGCGCGGTGTCAACGATGGCTTCGGCTGGGTGCCCTCCCTCGAGGACCAACAGTTCCGCGGTAATCCCGCGGCGCCTTGCCGCTTCCATGCAGTCGCCGGCGACGCGCTCGTAAAATTTTCTTGCCTGCAGGCGTGAATCATCACGTTCCTGCTGAGTTTCGGCATGCTCGGCGTGTCGCGTGACCGAGACGAGCTGTACGCGCGATTCAAATTTTTCAGCAATTCCGAGTGCGTAATCAAATGCGTGGCGAGCGTGCTCGGAGCCATCCCAGGCGACAACAATATGAGAAAACATCGTACACCTACCATCTTCGAATCGAAGGGAAAAGCAACAATAAGGCGATCGTGAATGCAAGGATATATGACAAATATGCGGCTATTACCCCGGATTGTGTTGCACGAACGACGCGGGAAATTGTAGAAAATGGACGCACGAGCATACGGTAGAATGGGAGATCGAGAAGAGGCCTGATATTGCTTGAAAAATGGAAGGGCTCTCCCTGGTCGACGGTACGAACGGTGCGCAAAGCCACATCGAAAATAACGCGGGTCGGATTGACGAAGCCCGTCCCGGAGTACTGCGTCCAGGGGCGATAGGATTCGCCGGATGTCCACACCTCACCGTAGCGACCGGTCGGCCGAGGGAACAAACGCGAAATTACCCAAAATAACCCCGAGAAGAAAACGATACTAACCCCGAGGCCGGCAGGCGATATCGAGGAAAAACCGCTGAAGGTAGGCTGCACGAGCGGAAACGCCCCGGTCATTGCAAGCGCGGCCGGTGCGTTCGCAATGCCGTCGATCGCAGCCGCAATCCATTGCAGTAGGCCCGACGCATCGATGCCGACGCCGACGATCGCCAGACTACCGAGGACGAGGGCGAGCGAGCGCACAAACGAGCGTGGGTAGGCCCCCCGTTCGTGTTTCTGCATTCGCGCGGCCCCGAAGACCCCAATCCCTAACACCTTCGTGAACGTAACCACTGCAGTCCCAGCGGCGAGCGCGACGAGCGCGCCGGCTAGGGTAAATGTCACCTCGCACGCTACATTCCCCGTCCGAAAAGCCTGCATCAACGCCTCGAATATCAGCCATTCGCCGACAAAACCCGCCAGCGGGGGCAAAGCGGCTAGCGACATACCGCATAGAAGAACGGCTACGGCGAGCCCGGAATGTTTTCTTGCGATGCCCCCTAGCCGATCGAGCGACCGCGTCTCGCACGCGTCCCCTATCGCTGAAATACTGAGGAAAAACGTGCTTTTTGCTACCGCGTGAGCCGCGATTTGTACGAACGCAGCTGCAACGGCAAAGCCCTGCAAAAGGGGGTTGTGAAGTGCGCCGCCCACCATTGCGACGCCAAAAGCCGTCATGATGAGGCCACCATTTTCGACGCTGGATAGCGCGGCCAACGAGCGAAGGTCGCGTTGAGCCGACGCCCAAAGGATTCCGAGGAACGCCGTCAGCGAACCCGCGAGGATGGCAACGATTCCCACCCAAAGCGGTATGGACGAGGCGGAAACAACAAAACGCGTCACGCCGTAGAACCCGACATTAAGCGCTCCTCCGGCCATGAGTGCCGTGACCACCGATGGTGCAGCACGATATCCATGCGGCATCCACACGTGCATCGGAACCAACCCGAATTTGGCCCCGAATCCGACGAGTAGCAGTATTAGCACCACCCCCGCTCCCGGAGACGCCATCGTCGAAATGGCAGCAACCACACCTTGCACGGAGAACCCGCCCGCCGCGTGGGCCGACACGAGCAATGCTGCGACGATACAAGCGCCAGCGACATGCGTTACAACAATTGTAAGGTACGCTGCGCGAGCGGCACTTTCGTCGGTGCCGGAATACGCAATCGCCCAATAAAATGTGAGTGCAAGCATTTCCCATGCAAAAATGAACAAGAAAATATCGTTTGCAACACATGCCAGGATCGTTGCAAAAAATATTGCGCAGGCACTTGCCGATGCCGCCCGCCCGCTCCGCCGCTCGTCGGACGAGAGAGGGCCGAGGCCGTAAAGTCCGGTCGTCACGGCAACGAAGCCAACCACCGCTAGGAAAAAACCCGAAACGGAGTCGAGGCGCAGCGCGACGTGGGACTGCGCCGCTCCGAAGAGCGTAGCCTCTCCGGGTCCGAATAGCCCGTGCGTAGCCGCCACGAGCACTGCAATCCCGCTCGCTCCGAGCATTAGGAAGCCCGCTAAGCGTCCGCTCGACGACGGCACCAAAATGGAAGCGAACGTTCCAAGTGCACTAAGGGCGAGGCCCGCGAGCAGCCAGATCACACCCCCACCTCACCGTGTGCGAGCGTGCGCCCAAGGGCAACCCATATCCCGTGGAGGATGGAAAGCGGAGACGGCGGCGAGCCGGGAATCCACACATCGACCGGAAGAACGGCATCGACGGGTCCGACGATCTCTGGGCGACCCCGAAATATCCCCCCGCTACAAGCCGTGGTCCCAAGCGCAATAACAACCTTCGGCGACGGCATGGCGGCAAAGGCACGTTGAAGTGGTTCCAACATCGGCCTCGTCACCGCACCGGTAACTACGAGCATATCGGCGTGCCTCGGTGACGCCGTGAGAAACACTCCAAGTCGATTCGCATCGTAAAAAGGATTGAATATAGCGTTGAGTTCTTGCTCTTCCGACCCGTCGCTTCCCGCATCGACATGGCGCAAATGTACGGATCGGCCAAGCGAATGAAGACGCTCCTTTAGTGCTCGAAGTACGGAACTCGGCGATCCGGCAACCCGCGCAATTTCGAAATGATTTCGAGCGACGAAGCGATCGGGTGCAACACGCGTACACTCGCCGCACCGAAAGCAGCGGAGCGTATCGACCTTCGAGACGATTGATTCTTCGGCGATAGCCTGCGACAGGCAAATGTCGGCGACGCCTCCCTCCCCTGCCTCTATTCGATGCCCGGATTCAACGAACTCGATTTCGCCCCGATATGCCTCGGGCATGCGATCGTCGCCATAAGGATAATGCGTCGTGAGTATTCCACCACGAAGACCGTATCCGATCCAGCTCATCGATCCACCTCCGACTGCAATGCTCCAAACGAATGTTCGATGAATGAAAAATCCGTAAAAATATTTCCCCTCAGTGAAGGAACAAAAAGCGGCCAATTTGCGAATGAAGCTCCGCGCACGGCAACACGTGCGATCGCGCCGGAATCGATCCTAACGAAGTATAAAAGTTCTCCCTGCGGAGACTCCACGCGCGCGATCGCTTCACCGTCCGACAGCCCAAAGCTCGTGCGGTACGAGCCGCGGGGATCTGCGTCCAATGCGTTACGCACGAGTTGAAAGGAGCGTCGTATCTCCGCTACGCGGACGAGCGTCCGAGCAGCCGCATCACAGCCCCCTTCGAGCGCTTCTCGAAAATCCAACGGCGTAAAAAGATACCCGTCGCCGGTTCGGGCGTCGCACGACACGCCGCTGCCACGAGCCGTCGGCCCAACCCCACCTAGGGCGGCCGCGTCAGCGTGCGAGATCGTACCCGTCCCAATCAAACGATCCATAAACGATTGCGTCGAAATGAGCCGATCGATGGCCGACAATGCGCGCTCTTGCAGATCGTCAAGTTCTCGCGAACAAACTTCGCGAAGGCACTCGAATACGTCAAAGCGCGTTCCTCCAACGCAAATCGTCCCTCGGGCGAAGCGGTTACCGGTGGTCTCGCACAGTAGGCGATGAACTCGTTCCTTCGCAGCAAACACTTGTGCCGAGCCGACGGAGAGCGACGCATCTTCCGCCAATTTTGCCAGCGAGTCAAGATGTTGATGGATACGCTCCAATTCTACGAGGATGGCACGAGCGGCACGGGCGCGTTCCGGCGCCTCGATTCCCAGGAGTATCTCGGTTGTCTTGCAAAATGCCGCCGCGTGGCTAGAAGCACTCGCCCCCGAAACGTGTTCGGCAACGTACGGAGCTAGGGCGATCGGAACGTTTACAAAACGCGCCTCCAGCCCCCTATGCTTCAGCCACATCGATGGATAGACCGAAATAAAATCCTCCCCAGCCGTCTCCACAACCCAACGAACCGACTCCACGATTCCCGAACGAATCGGCCCATAGAGTAAGGTCGACACCTCGGACGACTCGACGACGCGCAACTGTTCGGCGGGGGCCACAATCGTTAATGGCCGACTGGGCGGTAGATTTTCGAATCGGACGTTCCACCGTTCGCTAATTTCGCGCTCGTACCATGCAGCCGCGGGAACCCGGACGGCGAGCGAACGTACGGCATCGAAAACCGGCCCCGAAAGAGTCTGCAAGTTCCCGTTTTCTTCGATAACATAATATAGAATGTTGTCGGCCCCCACGCGATCCGCAAAGATGCATGCAAGCCTGGCACCTGCATCGATGCGTCGCTGCACCGTCGCCTGGAGGGTCGACGGCGCTATCATCCCCGGCCCCCGAGAATGAACGCCGCGCGCGCGAGCAAATGTTCGAGCGGCTCGGGGAGATAAACCCCGAGGCCAAGGACGACGAGGGAAATGAGCAGCATCGACCCGATTGCGCCGATATCGCGTTCGCCGCGTTGCATTGTTTTCGGTGCATCTCCGCCCGTCACTTCCATCACCCAACGGACGATTCCGGCGAAAGCCACGACAAGGAGCGCTAATACCAGAGCCGCGATCGGCCAACTTCGGCCCGAAAATCCGCCGGCAAGAATCATGATTTCGCTACGAAAAATGCCGAACGGCGGCATCCCGGCAAGCGCAAGCCCGGCGAACGCAAATAACGTTCCCGAGAACGGTAGAACCGCAACCGCTCCTGATATTTTTTCGATCTCACGCGTTTGATAACGTGCGGCAATACGCCCGGCGCTCAGAAAAGCAAGCCCCTTGGCGGCTGAGTGATTCACCACGTGGAGAAATGCCCCAAGTATGGCCAGCGGCGCCCCGAACGCCAAGCCGCAGGCGACGATCCCCATATGTTCGATACTTGAGTAAGCCAGCATTCGCTTTATATCGCGCTGACGCAAGAGGAAGAACGCCCCAACAAACAACGAGAGCAGCCCGACGACGAAGAATAGCGTTCGCGTCATCCCCGATCCTACCGCATCGTTAGTAATGGCCGCGAATCGCACGATCACGTACAGGGCGTCCGATAGCAATATACCCGAAAGCATCGCGCTCGTTGGGGTAGGTCCCGCGCCGTGCGCGTCGGGTAGCCAAGTGTGCATCGGCGCCAGTCCCATTTTTGTGCCGAAACCAATGAGCGCAAGCAAGAACGCGAGCCGTACGGCGTTTGGATCGAGTCGACCGGCCATCGCCATGTACTGAGCCCATTCCGGGGAATAGCGCGAGCCGAGCGGCCCGACTCCCGCAGCGTATAGAACGACTACCCCTACCAGCCCGATCGCCAGCCCGCATGAGGCAATCAGAATATACTTCCACGCGGCCTCCAAGGACGCATCGGTTCCCTGAAGCCGAACGAGCAATGCTGCTAGGATCGTCGTCACTTCAAGGGCGACCCAAAGGCCGGCCATGTTTGTCAACAACGGCACCACAACTTCTGCGCACGCGAACGCATTAGTGAGTGCAAGAAATTCGCGTCGATATCGTTCGTCCCCGTCTGAACCAATCGACTCGGCGCGAACGTACCAGGTACTGTAAACGCCGACGGCCCCGTAGACGATTCCGACAGGGAGCAAGAACAGCGCGCTCACAGCGTCGAGCCTGCCTCCGCCCTTCGACGCGGCGAGCGCCATCGAACCTATACACACTGCGGTCGCCGCCCCGGCGAAACCTGTGAGTACTCGTGAGACGCGCGACGGCAACAACATCGACAACAGCGCTGCCGTAAAGGGAATAGCAATAACGGCAGCCGGAAGCACGCTCATCCTCGCAGACTTTCAAAAACCGACACCGATGCCGCCGAATGTTGCCCGATGAGGGCGCGCACGAGGACGGCAAAAACAACCACGGCAACGAGAACGTCGATGAGCAACAGTATCCCTATAACGAATGGCAATCCGGGTGCCAGCGTAATCGTACCGAAAAACAGGCCGTTCTCCAGAGTCAGAAACGCAACGACCTGAGCTAACGCGTTCGGGCGCAAAATCGCCACAAGAAATCCCGTAAAGACCATCGCAAGGGCTGCGGCAAGATCGGCTCGCGGCAAGAACGCTCCGTGGTGAAGCGGCAACTGGATCGATGTCAGAATCGATAGACCTATGAGCGCCCCGGCAAGGACCAGCGATAATAGTACGTTGATTCGAGCCGGCAACTCTATCCGTGCCGATATTCCGCGAGCCAATCCTTGCATATAGCGCGGCAACAAGATGCCTTTGAAAAGCAATGTCACAAATGCCAGCACTATGAGATCGAACGCCCCCTCCGTAACGCCGACGCCGAAACAAATGGCGGCGACCAACCATGACTGAAGCGCGTACACGCGAATAAATTCAGCAACTACAACCGAGCGGAAAAGCGCCAGCTGCACGATCAGCAAAAGCATCGCTATCGTCCCCGCAAAGGCCTGAGGGACGGTAAGTTGATGCAGCATCACCCCACCCCGACAACGTATGCAAACACGGCTAGGACGGCAACCAGAAGGCCGGTAGCGATAAATTCAGATCGGA
>JAJXXM010000029.1 GCA_021781095.1 bacterium | reverse complement strand
ATAAACTCGATCGCCCGGGCGCGGAGTTCGATGCGACGCTCGCCGAATTACAGCGTCTCTACGGGCGCCATCTCGTCGCCGAGCAACTGCCCCTTCGCCGCGAAGATACGCTCGTCGGCTATATCGATCTCGCGACGATGCAAGCGCTGCGCTTCGGTTCCGACGGCGAACGCCCCGAAGCGATCGAACCCGCGATGGAGCTCTCGGCACAACAGGCACGACGAGCGCTCCTCGAAGCGATGGCCGATTTCGACGACACCTTGATGCAGGAGCTCCTCGACGAAGTCGACCCCCCGGCTGACGAAATCGATCGCGACCTCTGCGATGAATGTTCGCACGACCAGATCGTTCCCGTGCTTGTCGCGGCGGGCATTCAAGGATACGGCGTCGCCGCATTGCTCCGCGCGATCGAGCGCTGGTTCCCCGCGCCGGTCGGCGATGCGCAAGCACCGCTGCGCGCGCAGGTGATCAAAACGATCGTCCACCCGCAATCGGGGAAACTCTCCGTCGCGCGCATTCACGACGGTACGCTGACCGGTGATGCGAGCGTCACCGATCTGCGCACCGGCGAACGCCTGCGCGTCGGCGGGCTCTACCGGCTCTTCGGAAAGAAAAGCGAACCGATCGCGAGCGCCGGGCCGGGCAGCATCGTCGCGATTGCGCGTCTTGAGGGCGTCACCACCGGCACCACGCTCGCCGGCGCCCCCGGCGTTGCGGCGTTGCCGCCGATCGAATTCTCGCCTCCCGTCTTCGCCGTCGCCATCAAGCCGAAAGAGCGCATCGATGAAGCGAAGATCTCGCAGATGCTCGCGCGGATCATCGAAGAAGATCCGTCGCTGCAGCTCGCGCGCGCGCAGTTTACCGGCGAGCAACTCCTCCTCGGCTGCGGCGAGCAGCACGTCGGCGTCGCCGTCGAACGGCTCGCGCGCAAGCATCGTGTCGAGATCGACGTCGCTCCGCCGGCGGTGCCCTATCTCGAAACGATCTCGGCGAGTACCGAGATCCATTCGCGCTACAAACATCAGACCGGCGGGCACGGACAGTTCGCCGACGTCCACATTCGCTTTCAACCGCGTCCGCGCGGCAGCGGCGTGCTCTTCGACGACGAGATCGTCGGCGGCGTTGTTCCCAAACAATTCATTCCCGCGGTCGAAAAGGGCGTTCGCGAGGCACTCGCCCGCGGCAGCAGCGGGTATCCGGTCACCGATCTGCATATCACGCTTTTCGACGGGCAGTATCACGATGTCGATTCGAGCGAGCAGTCCTTTCGCACCGCCGCGAGCATGGCGGTTCGCGAAGCGCTGCCCAAGTGCAAGCCGGTGATTCTCGAACCGATCGCTCGCGTCGAGGTGATCATTCCGGCGCACTTTACGGCAACGGTGATCGGGCAGCTCACCGCGAAACGCGGACAGATTTTGGGAATGAAACCAAGCGAACGCGAGGGGCGTGAGATCGTCGAAGCCGATGTCCCGCTCGTCGAGCTCGCTCGCTATATTACCGAACTTCGCACCGCGACCCAGGGGTTGGGAACCTATCGGTGGAGTCACGAACGGTACGACCCGGCACCCCCGGGGCGCGTTCCCGCCGGTACCACGACCTAATCGTTTTCATCTGCCATCATCGCCCTACATTCGGAGGATCCGTCGTTGTTGAAACGCTTGCTTTCGGGAGCGCTGCTCCTTACTCTCGTCGTCGCCTGCTCGAAATCGGGTTCGCAGGGCGTCGCCGGCGCCGGAGTCGAGCCCGGACATCTGCGCATTGCGATTCAAAGCGATGTCAAGAACCTCAACCCGCTCCTGAACTCCAACACCACCGACGTGCTGGTCGACGCGATGATGTTCGAGCCGCTGATCGTTCCCGATGCGAAGGGCAAAATGCAGCCGATGCTCGCAACGACGGTGCCGACGCTGCATAACGGCGGCATCACCGACCACGGGCTCACGATTACGTATCACCTGCGAACCGACGCGAAGTGGACCGATGGGAAACCCGTCACCGCAGCCGACGTTATTTTCTCGTGGAAGGCGATCATGAACCCGAATAACGACGTGATCTCGCGCCACGGATATACCGATATCGCATCGATCGACGCGCCGAACCCCTACACGGTGATCGTTCATCTGAAGAAACCCTTCGCGCCGTTCGTGGACACCTTCTTCACCAACAGCGATCAGCCGTATTTCATCGCCCCGGCACACATACTCGCCCAGTATCCCAATATCAATACGGTGCCGTTCAACAGCGAACCGACCGTCAGCGACGGGCCCTTTCGCTTCGCCGATTGGGTCCACGGCGACCACATCACCTTGTTGCGCAACGACAAGTTCTTCCTCGGCAAACCGAAGTTAAAGAAAATCACCCTGCGGATCATCCCCGACGAAAATACGACGATTAACCTGCTGCGCACGCACAACATCGATTGGATGTTCCAAGCCTCGATCAGCAATTATCCGGTCATCAAAACGATACCGGGAATCGATATCCGTTGGATGAGCGCGAATGGTTT
>JAJXXM010000316.1 GCA_021781095.1 bacterium | reverse complement strand
AGGCGCTCATGACCGCTACGCTCGCCCGCCCCCCGCGCCCGGCGCTCGACGCCCTCCTCGACCGCCTCGCGGGCGAGCGCGCTCCGCTTTCGTCGGCGCTCGATGCGTTCGAACGCGGCGTTCGCGCGGTCGCCCTGCACGAGACGATCCCCGCCGCGCGCCCGGCGTTGCTCGCGGCGTTCTATCGCGCGCGGCGACGGCCGACGCTCGTCGTCTTGCCGACCCCCGATGCCGCGGAGCGCGCCTACGCGGATCTGCTCTGCTATCTCGGCGAAGCGCGCGCAGGCGACCTCTTCTTGCATCGCGGGCGCGAAGCGGCGTTCGGCAGTATCGAATCGCCGGCGGAGCGTAGCGCGCGCATCACCCTGCTCGCCGCGCTCGATGCGGGCGCACCGCTGCTCGTCCTCACCTCGGTCGCGGCGCTGCGTTCGTACGTTATGCCGCGCGCGCTGCTGCGCGAACTTCGTTCGGAGCTGCGCGTCGGGGGCGAGCCGGGGTGGGAAGCGACGATTCGCGGTTTACATCGTCTCGGATACGAACGCACCGATATCGTCGGCGCGGTCGGGCAGTATGCCGTGCGCGGCGGTATCCTCGATCTCTATGCCGCGACCGCCGAGAGCCCGACGCGTATCGAATTTTTCGGCGACACGATCGAGAGCATCCGTCGTTTCGAGATCGAGAGCCAGCGCAGCGTCGCGCCGCTCGACGCACTCGATCTGCTGCCGTGGGCGGAGATCCCGCGCGACGAGCGCTATCGCCACACCGTCGCCGAGCGGATCGGCGGCGACGGCCCGCGCGAGCGCGCGGTGCGTGCATTTCTCGACCGCGGCGAGGACCTGCCCGATGCGTGGATCGCGTTCGCCTACGACCGTCCGGAGACGCTCTTCGATTATCTTCCCGCCGATGCGCTGCTCGCGCTCGTCGAGCCTGCGACGCTGGCCGCGATCGAAAGCGCGCTCGACGACGAACGCGTGCGCGCGCGCAGCACCCTGCTCGCCGATGCCGCCGCCGAAGAGCTCGACGTGCGCGACGAATTCGTCGACGATGCATTGTTGGCCGAGATCGAGGCACCGCATCCGCGTCTCGACGCGCTCGGCGACGCTTGCGAGCGTCTGCAAAGCCTCGTTCTTCCGGGGGCGATCGAAGGCGAGGCGCCCACCTGGCTACCGCGCATCGACGCATCGTTCGTGTTGGAGACGCGCCCGAGCGAGCACTACAACCGGCAGATGACGCTCTTCCTTGAGGCCGTGCGCGAATCGCTCGCGCGTCGCGAGAGCATCGTCATTCTAACCTCCGGCGTCGCGCGCGTCGGCGAGATTTTTAGCGCCGCGGGTATCGAGGTGCTGCCGATCTCGCGCGCGCTCGCCGACGGCGGCATCTGCATCGAACACGGTTCGATCGACGGCGGCTTCACGCTTCCCGATACGCGCCTGCGCATTCTCGGCGATCGCGAGATCTTCGGCGCGCCGCCGAAGCGCGTCAAACTCCGTGCGGTGAAAGAGGGCGTCCCGGTAACGCTCGCCGATCTCAAAGTCGGCGATTTCGTCGTCCATGCGGTGCACGGAATCGGTCAATACGTGGGGCTGCGTAGCGAAACGCTCTTCGGCGTCACGCAAGATTTTCTCGATCTGCATTACGCCGGAAGCGACCGCATGATGGTGCCGGTCACGCAGATGCACCAGGTAACCAAATACGCCGCCGGCGACGGCGCGACGCCGCGCCTATCGAAGATGGGCGGCGTCGAATGGGCGCGGACGAAAGCGCGCGTCGGCTCGCAACTCGCCGCGATCGCCGACGGCCTCGTCGAACTCTACGCAGAGCGCGAGATGAGCCGCGGCTTCGCCTTTGCGCCCGATAGCGCATGGCAGAGCGAGCTCGAAGAAGCGTTCCCCTACGATCTAACGCCCGACCAAGCGACGGCGGTTAGCGCCGTCAAAGCCGATATGGAACGGGCACGCCCGATGGATCGCGTCGTCTGCGGCGATGTCGGCTACGGAAAAACCGAGGTCGCGCTGCGTGCGGCGTTCAAGGCGGTCTCCGATAAGAAGCAGGTCGCGATTCTCGTTCCGACCACGCTGCTCGCGGCGCAACATTATCGCACGTTCAGCACGCGCTTTGCGGCCTATCCGCTGCGCGTCGAGGAACTCTCGCGCTTCAAAACCAAGGCCGAGCAACGCGACGTCCTCGCCGGGCTCGCCGAGGGAAAAGTCGATATCGTAATCGGCACGCACCGGCTTTTGCAGAAAGATGTCGTTTTCGCCGACCTCGGGCTCATCGTCGTCGACGAAGAGCAGCGCTTCGGCGTCATGCACAAAGAGCGGCTCAAAGAATTAAAGACCAGCGTCGACGTGCTCACGCTCTCGGCGACGCCGATCCCGCGCACGTTGCATATGTCGTTGATGGGCGTACGCGATCTCTCGCTCATTCAGACCGCGCCGAAGAATCGGATGTCGATCAAAACGGTGGTGCTTCCGGGCGGCGACGCCGTGGTTACGAGAGCGATCTCCGCCG
>JAJXXM010000053.1 GCA_021781095.1 bacterium | reverse complement strand
TTGCGTAGCGTGGTCGCGACGGCGACGACCGTTTCGGGCACGAGGCGAGCGAGTTCGATAATTCGCCGCGGTGCGGCGGCGGTCGTCTCTTGCTGCCAGCCCGCGCTCTGCCGGTGCGTTTCGCGCTGTAGCGCCGCGATAAGCTCCGGGTCGGCGGCATCGCGCGGTTCGAGGATCATCGCTACCGAAAACTCGACCCCCAAGCGCGCGGCGACCTGGCTGCACCGGCGAATCAACGCCTCATCTTCGCGACGTGGCCCGACGCAGAGGAGCAACCGTTCGAAGGGAACGCGATGGCGTTCGCGGCTGCGCGCTCGCGCCGCTTCACGGAGTGCGATCTCGCGCAGCGCCGCAAGATTCTCGACGCTAAAAAAACCGGAGAGCGCCCGTTCCGCCCGCTCGAGCGGATAGATTTTCCCATCGCGCATGCGTTCGCGAAGCGTATGCGGCGAAACGTCGATGAGGATGACCTCGTCGGCGAGCGAGAGAATGCCGTCGGGAAGCGTCTCGCGAACGCGCGTTTTCGTCAGTCGGAAGATCGTATCGTTGAGCCCTTCGAGGTGCTGCACGTTGAGCGTCGTGAGCACGTCGATGCCGGCTCGCAGAAGTGCGAGCACGTCTTCGTAACGCTTGTGCGTGGAGAGACTCGGAGCGTTGGTATGCGCGAGCTCGTCGACGAGTGCTACCTGCGGATGCCGTGCGATCGTCGCGTCACGGTCGAGTTCTTCGTAGCGAATGCCGTCTTTGGTGACGTATTTTCGCGGCAGCACCGAGAGGCCTTCGAGCATACGCTGCGTCTCCGGGCGGCCGTGCGTTTCGACGAATGCGGCGACGACATCGACCCCGTCATCGAGTAATTGGTGCGCGCGGTCGAGCATCGCATAGGTTTTTCCCGATCCTGCTGCCGATCCGAGATAGACCGTCAATCGACCGTAGCGTTCGTTCGCCGCGCCGAGTTGCGCATCGAGACGTCGCGGTTGCACGGGATCGGCTAAGAACGACTGTTCCGGATCGATGACGAACACGTCGCGTTCGAGAGCGCGATTGACGAGGCGGCGCGCGAATCCGCCTCTCGGCACGATCATTAAAGAAGCTCGAACGCGATCGAGATCGAGGGTAGCCGGGTCGATTCGCTCGCTCAAGAGCTCGGCATTATTGTGTCGTGCGGCCTCGTTGAGGTCCGTAATATCCGCGTCTCCGAGCGGCCGCACTTCAAGCGCGAGATCGAGAGCATCGGCGACGGCGGCCGCACGCTCGACGTAGAGCTGCGCCGAGGGCATCGCCGGGACGAAGACGACGGCGGTCGACACCCGTTCGGCGGAGACGCGCGGCGCCGTGACCGTATCGACGGCGCGCAGCAAGAGTTCGCGCAAAATTTGCAGCGTTCGTTCGGAGAACGTCCGTTCGAGAGCGACGTCAACATCGGCTTCGCGAACGATCTTTCCCGAACGCAATCGGCTCTGCACCAAACGTGGTGAGACGTCGAGAGCGACCACTTCGTCGGCCGAGGCGAGGAAGCGATCCGGAACCACCGCACGCAAGGGATGGCCGGTCAAGCGCTCGGCAATCGGGGCAACGCTTTCCAGGTGGGCGATATTGAGCGCGCAGAGGACGGTGATTCCCGCATCGCGCAGCGCGAGTGCTTCCTCCCAGCGATTGGCATACGGCGAGCCCGGCAGCGTTACGTGTGCGACTTCATCGAGTGCCAGCGCGGCGGGTTTTCTTGCAATCGCCGCGGCGAGATCGAAATCCTCGAACCACTTTCCGTTGCGTTCGACGCGGCGTGGGGGAATTTGCGGAATCCCCTCGGCGAGCCAATCGAGATCGCTACGCCCTTTCGTCTCGATCCAACCGATCGCCGCGTCGCGCCCCTGCGCGCGCATGCGGCGAATTTCCTCGATAAGGCGGCGCGTCTTGCCGGCCCCGGGAGCTGCGGCGAGGTAGATCACGAGACGCGGTCGGCGCCCGTATTCTTCCAGCAGTGCCTCGGCGCTCTCGCGGCGTCCATCGCTATCCATGTCGGGGTATCTCTTCCCATCTCGGCGCACGCTTCCCGCAGGGTGCGCCGGGCGCGCCGGGAACCGACCCGTTGTGCTCCCCGCGTTACCCGCACTCTGCTACCTGTTAATCGTCGCCGTTTGGCTGCTCGATCTCCTCACACCACAGCTCTTTATTGCATCGATTCTTCTGAATATTCCAATTGCACTGAGCAGCCTCGCGCTCACCAGGCGGCTCACGATCGGCCTGGTTGTCGCCGCAGAGATCGCCAACGTTTTGGCGGCTTTCCTCAACGCGCTTCACGACCACGGGCGCTTCAATGTTATCGCGCTTGGGGATCGAGCGTTGCTCGCGGCATCTTTTCTGCTCGTCGGTTTTCTCGTCGTTAAAACCCAAGGCTTGGGGCGCAGCGCCGGCCTTTCGGAGGCACGAGCCGAGCAAATGCAACGCGAACGGAGCCTTCGAGTCGCGATGGAGCGCGTGCGCGAAAGCCTCAACCCGGAACTCGTCCGTCG
>JAJXXM010000436.1 GCA_021781095.1 bacterium | reverse complement strand
AACCGCCTCATGGACGCGCGCAAGATCTTTCGCGATTACGAATTGACCGATCAAATGGCCCAAGCGGAGTACACGATCAACGCGCTCGAACGTACTGCGATAGGCATCATCTTTTAGAAGCGACGCATGCCCGACCAACACCAACCCGAACTCAAACGCTCGGTCACGCCTTGGGGCTCTTTCTCCTGGGGCTATTCCGATGTCGGCGCCGATATCTTCGTCGGTCTCGGCCTGGTTCTCGGCGCCGCGGCCGGCGCTTCGAACGTCGCTTTTCTTTTTGCCGGCATCGTCTACGTCTGCATCGGCCTGGCCTATACCGAACTCGCGGCGACCTACCCGGTGGCGGGCGGCGGGCAATACTTCGTCATGCGCGGCCTCGGCGACTTTCTCGGCTTCATCGCCGGGTGGGCGGTTCTGCTCGATTTCACCATCGACGTAACGCTTTTTGCGTGGAGCTGCGTCGATTATCTTAGTGAAGTCCTCCCGGTGCTGCTCAATCCCATTCACCCGTGGGTACATTTCATCGCTGTCTTCGCATTGATCGCGGGGCTTTGTCTCCTCAACGTGCTCGGCGTTCGCGAGAGCACCACCTTCAACGGCGTCGTCTCCGCACTCGACGTTGTCAGCGAGACATCGATTCTCTTCTTCGGCTTTCTCTTCGCATTTCGCCCGGAATTGCTCGTCCACACGATGACGACGCAATGGCCGAGCACCTTCAACCTCATGCTCGGCGCTTCGTACGCGATCATCTCGTTCGTCGGCCTCGAATCGATCTCGCAGGCCGCGCAAGAGACGCAGCGCCCGGCATCGGTCATTCCGCGCACTTCGATTGCGTTGATTCTTACGATTTTGATCTACGCACTCGCCTATTCGAACCTCGCGCTGGGAATGGTTCCCTGGCACCAAATTCCGGCCGATGCAATGGGGCACGCCCAGACGCTCTGGCAGTGGCTCGGCAACAACGACAACAACGGTAAAGCCGTTGCGCTGCTTGCCAAAGAGGTACCCTACTTCGGCGCAGTCGCCGCGCTCTACGTCCCGATTCTCGGCGCGATCTTGCTCCTCATATCGTCGAACTCCGGCGTCTTCGGCAGCTCGCGCATCGCCTATGCGATGGCGAACGCGAAGCTGCTTCCCTCGATCTTCCAGCGCGTCAATCGACGCTTTCGCACGCCGGCGATCTCGATTATCGCGTTCTGCGCCATTGCGGTGGTCGAGCTGATTTTTGCCGCATGGCCATCGCTCGACCCCGGAGCGGCGGCATTCTATGCGAAATTTTTCCACGGCGAGGGCGGCATCGGGTTCCTCGGCGATCTCTATGCTTTCGGAGCGGCGACGAGTTATTCGTTCGTCTTCCTCGCATTGATTGCGCTGCGCATGAACGACCCGCTGAGCCCGCGCAAATTCCGCATCCCGCTGAATATACCGCTGACCTACAAAGGGGAGCGGGTGCTCTTCCCGGTGATCGGGGTATTAGGCTTCATCGGCATCCTCTCGATTCTCGTCTTTACGATCATCACACACGATCTCGGACGCATCGCCGGCCCGGCGTGGCTGATCCTCGGCTTCATCATCTTCGTCATCTATCGCCGCAGTAAAGGGTTGCCCGTCTTCGGTTCGGCCCCGCACGATTGGCGCCACGAGCAAATCGGCATCCTTCGCGACGCCGGCGAGCTGGAACTGATGGACGAATATCTCGCGCGGCTTAAAGAGCGCGAGCCCGCGCAGGTCGCGGAGATCGGATAGCGCGATGCTGTACTATCGCGCACTAATCTCCCTCGCGCTCATCATCGTCGGCGCCATCGTGCTGGTACGCATGCTGCATCTCGGTTTCGGCATCCCCGAACTGCCGGGAATCGTCCTCGGAGCGGCCGTGATCGCGCTCGGCGCCTATCGTCTGCGGCAGATCGTCCGCGTATGGTCGGAGCGCTCGTGATCGCCATCGATCCCATCGGGGCGCTGATCGCCGCAGCGATCGTCCTCGCCGTCATCGCGACGCTCTGGTGGATGCTGCACCCACCGATCAGCAAGGTTCAGGAGATCGCTCGCGATGCCGAAACCGAACTGGAACGGATGGTCGGTTCGATCATCGTCGTCTTCTCCGAAAACATTGCCTCCCAGCATATGATGGCACTCGCGGCGAAGCTCGCGAAAGGGGAGCGTTCGGAGCTCTTAGCGATCTACGTGGTCTCGGTTCCCTATTCGCTTCCGCCCGACGCCGAGATGACCGACGAGGAACGCCGCGCGCTCGATGCGCTCGGAGCGGCGCAAGCGATTGCCGCCAAGGCCGATATCAATCTGCGTACCGAAACGGTAAAGGCCCGGTCGACGAAGCAGGCAGTACTCGATATCGCCAAGCGCGAACGCGCGAACCTGATCGTACTCGGATCCTTCCGCGAGGGGAAATATACCGGGGCGCCCCTTAGCCGCACCATCGAGGAGATCGCCGCCGAGGCAAAATGCGACGTCATCATCGGCGTCGCGGGGAAGCACGGCAACCTTCTCGTCGATCAG
>JAJXXM010000310.1 GCA_021781095.1 bacterium | reverse complement strand
ACATCGAAGATCTTCGAGCCGTAGCAAAAATTCTTAAAGGGAAGAAAATCGCGCCGAGCGTGCGCGTGATCGTCAATCCGGGCTCGCAAAAAGTCTGGCTGCAAGCCGCCGACGAGGGTATCCTCAAAATCTTGGCAAGTGCCGGATGCGCCGTAAACACGCCGGGTTGCGGCGCGTGCTTCGGCGGACACATGGGCACGCTGGGGGATGGCGAACGCTGCCTCTCGACGACGAACCGCAATTATATCGGACGCATGGGATCGCCGAAAGCCGAGGTCTATCTCGCATCGCCCGCGACCTGCGCCGCTTCGGCACTCACCGGATGGATCACTGACCCGCGCGTCGTTGCACCGACGCCCGCCTATTCATAAAGAGGAGCGATCATCGATGGAAACTACGCTGCGCGGCCGCGCCCATACCTACGGAAAGAATGTCGACACCGACGTTATCATTCCCGGGAAGTACTGCAACCTCGTCGAGGAAAAAGAACTCGGAAAACATGCGATGGAGGGCATCGATCCGGAATTTTCGAGTCGCGTCAAGACCGGAGATATCATCGTCGCCGACAGTAACTTCGGTTGCGGGTCGAGCCGCGAGGTCGCTCCGATCGCTATAAAAGGTGCCGGTGTTTCGGCGGTCATTGCAAAGTCTTTTGCGCGCATTTTTTTCCGCAACGCGATCAACATCGGTCTCCCGATTCTTGAATGTCCCGATGCGGTCGATGCCATCGCCGCGGGCGACGAGATCGAGATCGATCCGGCGGCGGGTGCAATCCGCAATCTTTCTAAAGGGACGAGTTATAAGGCGGCGGAGTTTCCGCCCTTCATGCGCTCGCTCATCGACGCCGGTGGATTGATTCCGTACGTGGAGCGTCGGCTCGCCGAGAGAAACTAAAAAAAAAGACGGCGCCATAGCGATGGGGCCGTCTTTTTTTTATTCTACTTCGACGTTACCGCGGCGGGTTGTAGCCCCCGCCGTTGCCGATGCCGCCGGTGCCGGCACCGATACCACCCGGGACGGGGCTCAGCGAGTCGAAGAATTTCTCTTTCGGGCGATAGGACGCGGTGAAAACGACGCGCTTTCCATCGGCTTTCGTCATCATCCCGACCATATCGGTCGTGCCGTTTAACTGCGACTCAAAGCGCATCACTTTGCCGTCGGAGAGGGTCACGACAACGACCATGTTTTCACCGGAGACGCTACCGGCGAGCCGCGATTTTTTACCATGCGGGCTCAGATAGGTTCCTCCGAGCGCATCACCGTGTTGATGCATGCTGAAGTGCGCGTAAATCGTCTTGTTGGGATATTGAATTTGTATCTCCCAGACGCCGCTGATGCCGATCCGTTTTGGCGGCGGCGGCTTCGGAGTCGGCTTGACGACCGGCTTCGCTGCCGGTTTTACCGGTGCGGGGGTCGCCATCGCCATCGGCGATGCCGTCGGGGGGGCTTGCTGGGCCTGCGCTACAGCGGGCACAGCGAGAAGGGCTGCGAGCGCGCAGCCGAGGGCAGAACGTAGTGGCTTCACGACGGCGTGCTTCGCGGTTGCGGCGTCGGTGACCCTGCGGGCGACGGTTCGCTTGGCTGACGACGCGGCTCGTTACCGGGGATGCCGATTCGCCGACCGATCGTCGGCGCGGGCATGCCCGAGGCGGCGATGACGGCGTGAATCGCGGTGGAGATTTCGCGGGCTTGCGCGCTATCGAGCGGACAGGTGATATCGGGAGAACGCCATCCGTGCCAGAGCGCAAAAATGCTGTGCCCGAAGGAGGCCGACTTCATGCAAGGCACGCCGCGAACGTGCTGCGCTCTTCCTTTGGCGAGCGACGCAAGAAAGCGCCGCGCGATGCCCTGCGCGACCGTGAAGGTGTGTTCGGGCGCTGCAGGCTGCCCTATCCGTGGCGTCGGCCGCCACCATCCGGTGCCGTCGGATCGGAGAGCGATCGTGTACCCCGGCGCGTTGGTCGAGCCGGTGTCGACGATCCGCGCGCCGTCGAGGCGACAGGGGGCCGCAGCGATCGTCAGCAGCGCCACCGCAGCGATCGTGAGGGGGAATCGAAATCGGTTGTGCATGTTCGAAAAACGCTCGCTAGGTGAAAAGTGTCACAGGAATTGCAGCGGGATCGTTGATAGAGGGTGGGGGGTCAAAACCCCATTTTGCTGCTCCTCCTCGAGAGAGGTCTATAAACACGTGAAAATACCTGCGATGCTCCTTGGAGCGCTCGCTACTGCTGCGCTCTTAGCGGCATGCGGTGGCGGCGGTGCTCCCGCCCTGCCGACGAATCCCCCGCCGGTCGGCGGCCCCGGAAATCCGGCCGTCTCGAGTTCGGCTCGCCCCGCCGCGGTCGGCGATACCTTCGCGTTCTCGGGTAGTTCCCTTGAGAGCGACGTTTTTACGTATCCGGTCGCAAGCCCATTCCCAAATACCTCCACCGCCGCGAAGGTGAGCGAAAACGTCGTCGTGACGGCGAGCGCGGATCCGCTCGGCGTCGGTGGAACCGATTTTCATACGACGATTACCACC
>JAJXXM010000253.1 GCA_021781095.1 bacterium | reverse complement strand
GCCACCGACGTTGAAATTGCGGCGCGCGATCTCATCGCGACCCGTCTCACCGTGGCGAAGATCTACGAAGCGACCTGCAAGAAGCCCCTCGACGACGTCCTCAAGGACATCGATCGCGATTACTATATGACCGCCCAGGACGCCAAAGAGTACGGGATAATCGATAGCATCATCGAAGACCGTAGCTCGATGCCGTCTCCGGCACCGTAGCCGAGGGAGGTCGCCCGTCCGCCATGTTTCGTTTCGGGGATGAAAAGGGGCAACTGAAGTGCAGCTTCTGCGGAAAATCGCAGGAGAATGTGCGGAAATTGATCGCCGGGCCCGGCGTCTACATTTGCGACGAGTGTATCGAGCTCTGCAACGAGATCATCGAAGAGGAGCTCTATAAGGCTGCCGACGACGGCGCGCGCCTTCGGGCCCTGCCTAAACCACGCGAGATCAACCAGATTCTCGACACCTACGTCATCGGGCAAGATCGCGCGAAAAAAGCGCTCGCCGTTGCGGTGTACAACCATTACAAACGCATCAATGCCGGCCCCGCCGGGAGTGGGGCGGACGACGTCGAGCTGCAGAAGTCGAATATTCTTCTCGTCGGACCGACCGGCTCGGGAAAGACCTATCTCGCGCAAACGCTGGCGAAGATTCTCGACGTTCCGCTCGCGATGGCCGACGCGACCTCGCTCACCGAGGCCGGCTACGTCGGCGAAGATGTCGAAAATATCTTACTGAAGCTCATCCAGGCCGCCGACTACGATGTCAAGCGCGCGGAGCGCGGGATCATCTATATCGACGAGATCGATAAAATCGCTCGGAAGAGCGAGAACCCCTCGATCACGCGCGACGTCTCGGGTGAGGGCGTGCAACAAGCGTTGCTGAAAATTCTCGAGGGCACGACGGCGAACGTACCGCCGCAGGGCGGCCGCAAACATCCGCACCAAGAATTCATCCAGATCGATACCACCAACGTGCTCTTTATCTGCGGCGGAGCGTTCGATGGTTTGGAGCGCATCGTCGAATCGCGCGTCGCGGCAAACAACATGGGATTCCGTGCGAATCCGGAGAGTAAACGCGTCGCACGAGCGAGCAAAATGCTCGGTCAGTTGCTTCCCGAGGATCTGCTGAAGTTCGGTCTCATTCCCGAATTTATCGGGCGCCTGCCGATCGTCGTCACGCTCGATGCGCTCGACGATCTAACGCTACGACGCATCCTCACCGAGCCGCGGAACGCGCTCGTGAAGCAGTTCCAGCGCATTCTGGCGATGGATGGCGTCGATCTGCAATTCACCAAAGACGCGCTCGTCTCCATCGCGACCAAAGCGCAAGGCCGCAAGACCGGGGCGCGCGGGCTTCGTTCGATTCTCGAAGAGATCATGCTCGACGTGATGTACGATCTGCCCTCGCTCGTCGGCGTCAAAAAGTGCGTCGTGAATAAAGACGTCGTCGAAAAACGCGAGCAGCCGACGTTGATCTACGGCGAGCGTCAGAAAGAGATGCCCGCGTAGCGCATCTGCGCTAGCGCGCGAGCAACTCCTCGACCGGCGGAAGGTCGCCGGCGTGTTCGCCGCGATAGATCCAGGCCACCCTTCCGGCGGCATCGATACGCATCGCGCCCGGCACGCGTCCGAGATCGTCCCAACGCGCTTTCGCCCAATTTTGTCGGAAGCCGGCGCGTCGGTTTTCCAACGCGCGGCGTATAAGGTCGCGCGAGAAGAAGGTGAGGATCGAGGCCGGGCGGAGCCGCGCGGCCCGATGCGTGCGTCGTTCGGGATCGGCGATACAGGCATCGGCGACGCCGTAACCATCGCAGAGTGCCGCAGTCGTCACTGCATCGGCGGCGACCACGATGTAGACGTGCCCGTCGCGCTTGCTTGGGTCGGACTCGCGCAACTGCGCGAGCGGCTCACCGAAGAACGTTCAACCGGTATGTCGCGGCCAAATGATGAGCGCGGGAAGCGCGATCGGCTGGGGAAAGAGTGCGAGCGGGGCGGCTTCGCCGACGGTAAAACGTTCTCTCATGCCCCTGGAACCGGGGCGAGCCGCAAACGGTTGAGTTCTTCGCGATCGGTTCGGTCGATCGCGATCGGCGTGATACTCACGTAACCGTGGAAGACGGCGCCGATATCGCAGTCCGGATCCTCGCTGTCGCCGCGCCCCGGAAGATTCCAGACGCGGTAGTACCGTGCGTCGCGGCGCTCGTCGGTGCGGGAGATGGTGTCGCCATAACGCTTGCGCCCGAGGCTGGTGAAGCGGCGTCCGAGCAGCCGGTCGGGAGCCAGGTTGGGAACGTTGACGTTCCAGTACCGTTCGGGCGGCAATTCGGCGAGGGCCTGCGGCACGAGCAGGCGCGCCTGCTCGGCGGCGCTCTCCCAGCGGCGCGCCATCGACCGGTCGTCGGGGTCGCTTGCGAGCGAGACGGCGAGCGCGCGAACGCCGAGGAGCACCGCTTCGACGGCGCCGGCGACCGTCCCGGAGTAGTTGACATCGTCGGCGAGGTTGGGGCCGTCGTTGATGCCGCTGACGACGAGATCGG
>JAJXXM010000336.1 GCA_021781095.1 bacterium | reverse complement strand
GGGACAAACCACGTGCTGCCGACCTCGGGATCCGCGCGCTTCTCGTCGGGGCTCTCGCTCGCGGATTTCACGCGTACCTATAGCGTCGTGCGGAACTCCCCCGAGCGGATGCGCGGCGATGCGGCGGCGATTGCCGCCTTTGCCGCCTTCGAGGGGCTCGATGCTCACGCACAGAGCGCGCGGCTGAGGATGAACACCTGAGCATC
This sequence comes from bacterium, assembly GCA_021781095.1. The sequence goes on along the minus strand of JAJXXM010000336.1, from coordinate 2,325 downwards.
GATTACGTAGCGTTCGACCTCGACGGAACGCTCGTCGGGCGCGAGACGCGTCTCTCCGATCGCGTACGCTCGACGGTCGCGGCAATGCTCGCGCAAGGGACTGCGGGTGGGATCGTTACCGGGCGCATGTTTCAAGCGGCACGACCCTTCGTGCACGAGCTCGGTTTGCGCGCGCCGACGATCTGCTATCAGGGTGCCTGGGTCGTCGACACGGAGAGCGGGCAGCGACTGCTCGATCGGCCGATCGCCCCCGATCTGGTTCGGGAGATCCTCAATGAGTTCAATGCCGAAGATCTCCATTTACAGCTCTATACCGACGATCGCTACTATTGCGAGCGCAGCAATCGCTACTCCGATCTCTACGCATCGCTTGCCGGTATCGCTCCGATCGTCGGACCGCTGGCGGAGCGTTTTCTCGGACGCAGCGCAACAAAAGCCGTTATCGTCGCCGACCCCGAGAGTGCGGCACGGGTGGAACAACACGCGCGCAAGCATTTCGGAGATCGGCTTTATATTACGCGCAGTTATCCGGAGTTCGTCGAGATGCTGGACGCCGGCGTCGATAAAGGCAAGGCGTTGGAGTTTGTCGCGCAGTATCTCGGAATCTCGATGGATCGCGTACTTGCAATCGGCGACTCGTGGAACGATCTCCCTATTCTGCAGCGCGCCGGCATCGGCGTTGCAATGGGGAGCGCGCCGCCGGAGGTGCAAGCGTGCGCGGACGCCGTTGTCGGCGACGTTGCCGATGACGGCGTCTGCGAGGCGCTCGAACGGTTCGTCCTTCGGTGAAGGAGCGTACGAGTCGACGCCGCGGACGGCGGTCGCGCTTTCGCCCCTTCGCTCTGGTCGCGCTCTTCGCGCTGCTCGTCCTGACGGCGGGCTTGGCGTGGGCAGCTTCGTGGCGAGGTTTCCGGCCCGGTCACGTCGAGGTGATCGGCAATACGCGGGTCGCGACGGGTCGAATTCTTGCCGTCGCGGCAATCGATCCGCACGTCAATATTTGGTTGCAATCGTCGGGTGGAATCGCCGCGCGGGTACTGCGCATTCGAAGCATCGCGCATGTCTCCGTGCATCGATCGCTTCCCAATCGCGTCGCGCTCGTTGTCAGCCAACGCGTGCCGGAGGCGCGGCTGGTCGCCGGCGACGGAAGTTGTGCGGTCGATTCTCGGGGTTATCTTTTTCCGTTGCAGCCGAAGGACGAAACGCTGCCGGCGATCGTGGCGAAGCGAAGAAACTGCAACACGCGGCGACTTCCGCCCGCCTCACGCACGATGCGCTTACTCTCGGTGCTTCAGCGAGCCGATGCCGCTGGAGTCCCGCTCGCAACCCTCACGCTCGATCGCTACGAGGAAGAGCGGGGAAGCCTTGCCGATGGGACGCTGCTCTATATCGGTGATGGGACGCAGCTCGAGCGAAAATTCGACGAGGTGCAGGCACTCAAGAAACGCTTACATTCCACCTGGGCGCATATAAAAGCCCTCGACCTTCGGGCTCCGTCGACTCCGGTTGTCGTGGAGGGGAAGAAAGTCGAGGGCGATGGGTTGCCGGTGATTAATGCGACGAAAGGTCGAGGTACACGAGCACCTCACCGTTCGCCAGTGAAAATTTCATCGAGTCATTGGTATGGAGTTTCGAAAAGTCCACGGTCGGGCGGCCCGCCGCGAGGGTCGTCTCCAACCCATTCTGCATCGTCACCGTGACATGCTTCGCATCGACGACCTTGATGACTTTCGCAACATAGGTGCCATCGGGAATCATCGCTGCGCTCACGACATTGGCGGCGAGTGCCGTCGCACCCAGCGCAAGCGTGGCGAGGATGGAGGCGAGAAACGTACGTATCTTCAAAGCTGGGTACCTTATCTTCAGGGGGCGAGTGGGCAGTAGTCTAGGATTCTAGCGCAAGTGCTGCCCGCTCATCAAGCCCTGCCTTACCATTGCCCCCCCCGGCGACCCCGTGGGCCTCGTCGATTTCGAACTGATCGACGAGCTCCTCGAGCCCTCCGGACTGTTCCTGGAGCAGGAGCGCTTCCTCGGCGAGCCGCGTCGCCGCGTCGGCATTCTGGGAGCCCAGCGTACTCGAACGCTCGATTCTCGTGCCGAGGGCTTCGATCGAGGACTGCTGCTCGGTGGAGGCGCGGGCGACCTCAGCGGTACGCTGCTCGATCTCCGAGACGCTCTCGAGAATTTGGTTCGCGGTAATGGTCTGCTCGCGCATCGTAGCTGCCGCCTCGTGGGTCATCGCGCCCATCTGTTCGCTCGCCTTCGCGAGCTCTTCGGAGGCGCGCGCCTGTTCGTTGGTCGCCAGGCTGATCTCGCTCATCAAGG
>JAJXXM010000027.1 GCA_021781095.1 bacterium | reverse complement strand
GGAATCGGCAATTATAACGAAGCGGCTGCCGAGCTTGCATGGAAGCGTAGCATTGAATTCCTCCACCGCACACTTGCCGGATAACCGGCGGTCTTAGTGCTGGTAGAGTTTACCGGCGTTGACGGGCATCGAACGCAGCGCACCTGCCTGCAGGTGCCATTTCTTGAGGAGCCGATCGTAGGTTCCATCGGCGACCATCGCGCGTAACGCCGCAACGATCGCCGTTCGCAGAGCAACATTGCCTTTGCGGACGGCGATTCCATAGGGAATTTGATTGAACGGCCGACCGGCGACGACGAGCTTCCCGTTTCCAACGGTACGTGCAAGATAACTGACGATCGGGAAGTCGGCGATGTGAACCGCGACGCGTCCGGCGAGCAACGCCTGGGCGCCCTGCTCGTCGCCGGGAAGCGGAACGACATGAATGCCGCCAAGCCCTAAGGCACGGCAACGCGCCGATTGTTCTTTGAGCGCGGTGAACTGGAACGTGCCGGACTCCGCACTCGCCCGAAGGCCGCAAAAACCGGCCAGCGTGAAGACATGATCGGGGTTACCCGCGCGCACCATGATCGCCGTGCCGGAGAGAAAGTAATCGACGAAGTCGGCGATCTTCTCGCGAATCGGGAGATCGAACATCGACGAGATCGTAAAATCGACCTTGCCTGCGGAGACCGCCTGCAGCAGCTTGCCGAAGGGCATGTTCACGAATTGAACCGGCCGCCCGAGACGCTTGGCGACCTCACGCGCGATATCGGCATCGAATCCGTGCACGCGACCGCCCGGGTGTCGATAGAATTCAAGCGGCGGATGCGAGATATCGGTTCCGATCAGGAGCGGCTGCGCAGCAACGGCCGTTCCCGACCCCGCAAGCCCCAGCATGGCGAGAAGCGTGAAGGCGGCGGCGATTCGTTTCATCATCATTCTCTCAATTTAATGTTGGTAGAGCGTCCCGGCGTTGATCGGCGTCGAGCGGAGCGCCCCTTGTCCGAGCCCCCACTTCTTGAGCAAGCGATTGTAGGTTCCGTCGGCGACGAGCGACTGAAGCGCGGATTGCACGGCTTGGAGCAATGCGACGTTCTTTTTCGCAACGGCGATTCCGTAGGGAACAACATCGAATTGACGCCCGGCGACGGTATACCCCTTCCCACCCGCGAGCGTGCGCGCGAGATAGGCGACGACGGGATAATCGGTGACATGTACGTCGCTCTTCCCGGTGAGGAGTAATTGAAGCGCCTTATCGTCGGTCACGCGCTGCTGCAAGCCGATGGGAGCGAGCCCGACCCTCCTGCACGCGACCGATTGCGCTTGGAGTGCCTCCGCCTGCGAGGTAGCGAGTTGCACGTCAACCGGCAAACCGCAGAGCGCTGCGAGCGAGAAAATATGATAGCGATTCCCCGCCGGAACGAGCATGCCGCTGCCCGCCAAAAAGTAATCGATAAAACTGACCTGTTTCTCGCGCATACGCGTGTCGGAGATCGCTGAAATCGCGAGATCGATTTTCCCGTCGGCGACATCGCCGAGAAGCGAATCGAAACTTTTATTGAGGATCTGCACCGGTCGCCCGAGCCGCGCCCCGAGCGCACGGGCGAGATCCATATCGAACCCGCGTGGCTTCGGATCTCCCTTGGTGAAAAACTCGAGCGGAGCATACGAAATATCGGAACCTATACGCAAGGTCGCCCCGGCGGCAGCCGCGGGGATGCGGAACGCAAGAAACGCCGCCGCCAGTACGCAGAGTACTGCCAAGCAGCGCGCGAGCTTCAAGTCGGTCATGGCCCTCGCTTTCTTGCGCGGCCGAGAACGCCCTGCGCCGGATCGGCCGATTCCGACCCTGAACTCGAGCGAAAAAGCACCGAACGATTCGGTGCCTTTTAGCGTATAGTCCACATGGTGGGCGGTAGAAGGATTGAACTTCTGACCTCTTCCGTGTCAAGGAAGCGCTCTCCCACTGAGCTAACCGCCCGAAAGGCCCAACGCAGGATAGCAGATGCGCCACACCCCGTCAAAGCCCCTGCGGGCGGATCGAGCATCGCTCTTCTTGAATCTCACCGCCCGATGAGTGCACTACGCCAGCGGGTCGCCGAGGCGGCCCGGCGGATGTCGACGCTGCTCGTCGAGGATATTACGCTCGAGGCCGTCTTTGCCAGCCTCGCCGATCTTTTAGCAACCTTCGTTGAAGCAACGGAGGTCGTCGCGATCCTCCGCGAAGGATCGAGTTGGCTGCGGCTCACGTGGGTCGACGGAGCGCTCCGACGGAGCGTCCTCGCACGGCTCTCTCCCGCCGAACCGCTCGCAGGCGTCGTCGGCGACGGCATCGCCCGCGAAACACACGAACCGGCGGCGATGGCGATGCCGCTACGGATCGGTGACGAGGCGGTCGGCGGCTTCGCAGTGCGCAGCGGCTCCCTACGCTCTTTCGATGAAGCAGATGCCGCGGTGATCGAGAGCCTCGGGCCATACGTCGCCGTCGCGCTGCGCCAACGCATGCTTCGCGAACAGATCGATCGCGAGCGCTTCCGCGCCGACCACGATCC
>JAJXXM010000047.1 GCA_021781095.1 bacterium | reverse complement strand
CGCGCGGTAGCACCAATCACCCTGATACATACGAGCTGTGCGCATCTGCGCCGCTCACGATTCCGTCCGATCGCTTCTACCGCAGGTGCTGTCGGTCGCCAATCTCGATAACGGGCTCGGAGCCCGAGGGCCGCCCGGCGTGGCCGACAGGTTCTTCACCCCAGATTCGAGGCGAAGCCGCCGGATCTCCCGGCCAGCCCAACATATCAGGGCCGCGGCGCCGCACGCCGCCTCGATACGCCGCTTCGCGGCTACTCGGCGTGACAGAGAGCGCGCCCGCGAGAACGCTTGACTGCCGCCGAGCAAAATGCCAATATTCGGCTATATGGTTGCCGATTTTCGGAATTATCGCCGGAGGTATCTGGAAGAACGCATCTCGGCCGCGCTCGCCGATACGCGTGTGGTCACGATCGCGGGCGCCCGCCAGGTTGGGAAAAGCACGCTCGCCCGCCATCTGGCCGAAAAGGGCGCCCCCTATCTCACGTTCGACAATCTCGCCACCTTCGCCGCGGCAAAGGAGGATCCACACTCCTTCGTTCGTTCCTTACCGCGAGGCACGGTGATCGACGAAGTGCAGCACGTCCCTGAAGTCCTTGCGGCGATAAAAACCGAAGTCGACGAAAATCCCGTGCCGGGGCGATTTCTGCTCACCGGGTCGGCAAATTTTCCGACGATCCCAAAAATTTCCGAATCGCTCGCTGGGCGCATGGAATTATTCACGCTTCTCCCACTCGCGCAGAACGAAATAAGCGAATCGAGCCGCAACTTCATCGACGAACTTTTTTCACCGACTCCGAATTTTCAAGCACGGAACGAAACGCTCGCGAGTATCTTCGAACGCATGACGACGGGCGGCTACCCCGAGGCGATCGAACGTTCCAGCCCCGCGCGCCGGTCGGCCTGGTTTGAATCGTACGTCACCACGATTTTGCAGCGCGATCTCCGAGAGTTGGGTGCAATTGCCGACCTTGTCGGAGCCCAGCGCCTGCTGCGCCTCTGCGCCGCTCGGAGCGCTTCCCTCTTAAATGAAACCGCGCTCGCATCGGAAGTCGGGCTCACGCGCAAGACGACCGCTAATTATCTCGAGTACCTCGAACAACTATTTTTGCTCTGGCGTCTTCCTGCATTCGCGCGCGAGCGGGGCAGGCGCGTGAGCAAAGCACCAAAACTTCTTCCGCTCGATACCGGGCTTGCCGCGCATCTTTTCGGCGCCGACCGCGGAATGCTCCACAACGACCGATCGATTGCCGGGGGATTGTTGGAAACGTTCGTTGCAAACGAAATTCGCGCCCAATCGGCCTGGGCGACGACGCGAACCTCGCTATTCCACTATCGCGAATACGATGGTCTCGAAATCGACCTCGTGCTCGAACGCCCCGACGGCGGGCTCGCCGCAATCGAAGTGAAGGCAACCGCATCTCCGGGGCGGGGCGATTTCAAGGGCATGCGCCGATTCGCCGATGCCTCTGGGTCGTCGTTCGTTCGTGGAGTGCTGCTCTATGGAGGCGATACGACGATTTCATTCGGGCCGAATCTCTACGCCGTGCCTATAGCTTCGCTATGGGCGTAACGCGTATCGGCGTGACGGAGCGGCGCCCCAGGTGAGCACGCTGCGCGTCGCCGCGATCGCCCTGCTCTGGGCCGCCGTGCTCACCGTGCTCGGGCTCTGGAAGTACGCCATCTTCCGCGCCGACGTCGACGACGGCATCTTCACGCAAGTCTTGCTCTCGTTCGGATCGGGCTTTTCAACGACCGCCGAGGGCGGGGTCAATCACTTTCTCGTGCATTTTTCGCCGATGCTGCTGCTACTCGTTCCGTTCGTGCGGTGGGTCGGCGACGCACGCGCGCTGATCGTCGCGCAGGCAATCCTGAGCGCGCTCGTCATCTTCCCCATCTACGGCATCGCCCGGCGACGCACCGGCGAGGGTTGGTCGCTCGCCATTGCCGGCATCGCGATGCTCTATCCGGTGCTCTGCGCCGCCGCTTTTACCGATTTTCACGAGAACGCATTCGTTCCGGTGCTTTCGGCGACGCTGGTGTGGGCGATCGACGGTGGCCGCTATCGCGCGGCGGCGCTCGCCGCGCTCGCATTGCTCTGCACGAAAGAGGACCAATTCGCTTTGCTTGCGATGGAAGGCCTCATTATCGCCATGCTCTGGCGCACCGATCGCGCGCGCGTGCGTTTCGGGCTCGCCACCGCGTGTGCCGGCGGGCTCTTCGCAGCGCTGTATTTTTTCGTGCTGCGCCCGTCCTTCCACCTCGACGTTCCGTATTTTCCGCTGCACTTTTACGATTGGTCGTACGTCGGCTCGGCACCGCTGGGATATGCGCCGATCCTCTCGCCGTTGCGCCCGCTCTATCTTTTCTGGGCGTTCGCGCCGCTCGCGGCGATCGCGCTGCGTTCGCGCTTTGCCTTGTTGCTGCTGCCGGGCTTCATCGAAGCGCTCGCTTCGCATCAGGCGATAACGCTCTCGCTGGGAACCGAATACGTCGCGCCGTGGCTCGGCTTCATGCTCGCAGCATTCGCCGATGGCGCGGCAAC
>JAJXXM010000294.1 GCA_021781095.1 bacterium | reverse complement strand
GACGATGTCGGGATCACCACCGATGCGTACGTGGTGAGCGCGCGTACCGGTACGGGAATCGACGCCCTACGGGGCGCTCTTAGCGAACGTGCATCGGATGAGCGAGATCGTTTGCATCGGGCTCGGCCAGCCACACCGTAACGTCGGAGGCGAGCCACTGTGCCATCTGTTCGAGATGGCCGCTATAAAAATGACGGATGCGCGAAAAGGCGGCATAGGCCGCCTCTCGGTCGCGCACGGTGTAGCCGGCGGTCTCGAGGCGCTCGCATGCAAGGACGAAATGCTCCTCTGCGATGCGCTCGCCGGGAGCGTGCGGGAGCATGAAGTAGTTTGCAAGGTCGCTGAGCAGGTGACGCGCGGCACCGAGGAGCGCGCGAGCTTCGGCTTGCGCGTAGGGCGCATCGACGGTCGTAACGGTGATTGCCGCCGCATCGAGTACCGCGCCGAGCGAACTCATCCAAGAATGATTGTCGTGCGCAGAGCGAAAGAGCGCGATCTGCGGGTAAGCGAGCGTTTGATCGAGCGTGCTGACGCACCACGATTCCGCTTCGCGCAAAAATGCCGCGAGCTCTTGCGGCGCTTTCGTGTCGGCGCAGAAGAGCAACAGACCGACGCCGCTCGGCGGCGCTCCGGCACGCGCGCTCAAACGCACGACGAATTCCTCGCGCCGGTTGAACGCGGCGAGCATCGTCAATAGGAACGAGGCAAGAACGGCGATGATCGTGACGCCGGTCGCCCCGGTTACAAGCGCTACAAGTCGGGTAATGCCGTTTCCGGGAACGATGTCGCCGAAACCGATCGTCAGCAGCGTAACGCCGGCGAAATAAATCGCGCCCGGTCCGCTGGGGTGCGGGTGGAGGTGGTCGCGCAGCGCGTAGAAGATGCCGCCGAAGCCGAGAATGAGCAGCGTAATCCAGATGCCGATCTGCACGAAGAGGTTGAACGGCGCGAAAATCGAGAGAAATTCGTCGCGGCGGCCGTGTTCGTTAAAGTTCGCGGCGATGCGTTTCCAGATCGGCCAACCCACGCGCGAAAGCGTTCCGCTCGCGCGCCAGGTGCGATTCGATGCGCGCGGGATAACGGCGAGGAAAATATCGCGTAACGATAGCGCGACGAGAAGAAGGCCGCCGAGGGCGGAGAGCGCATCGAGCCACATAAACGCGCTCTTCGCCGCGGGAGTTGGCGGTTCCGCGAGCGCGCGATGGCGCCGCGGAAAAACGGTGGTGTCGCACGGCTCGGAGGCGTGGGAACAGCGTCGGCTATGGGTTCGCAGCGCGCCTTTACGATGCTTGAAACGATCGCTGCTCTGGGGATCGTCGCGCTCTTGCTGCTCGCCGGGCTGCGCATCGCGACGCTCGCCCGCGAGCCCGGCGCAACGGCGGATGCCGCCGCACAGCTCGATAGTGCGATTGCCCTTGCCCGCTCGCTCGCCCGTGCCTCGGGGAACGGCGCGACGCTCTTAGCGCTGCCGCGCAACGATACGCAGGGAAAAACGATCGTCGGCTTTCGCATCGTGATCTACCGCGGGCGCCCCACCGCTCCCGGAGCGGCGACCCTCGCGCGCGAGTTGCCGTTGGTTGCCGATGCCACGTTACGCGAAGCGAGCGTCGGCGCGCCGCCGTTCGCGATTTTCTTTCGGCGCGACGGCAGTGCGGTTGCGCTCGCGCACCCGTCGCTCGGCGGCAGCGCCGTGGCGCCGCAACTCGTAGCGATCGCCGCGGAACCGCCATGCCCGAGTGCAACCGGGCTATCGTTGCTCGTCACGCGCAACGGCGCGACTGCAACGCGCAGCATTCCGTGCCCGGTCGCCGAGGGCATGGTTGCAGCCGTGCCACAGGCTTCGATGACGCCGAACCCGCCGACGCTCGCGCCGCAATCGTTGCTGTTCGCATGGCCGAGCGCGCCGACGCAGTGGTTTGCCGTCGCGGAGTTCGGGTATCGAGGATGGTTCGCCGCAACCGGCGGGGCGATGCAAAATTTCACGTGTCGCGCAAGCGGCACGGCCGTGGTGATCTTTCCGAATTCGCCGCCGTACTCCGGGCCGCAGTCGCTTGCCGATGCGCAGAGCGTTCCACCGCCGCCGACTGCGGTGCCGTATGCGTATGCGGCGAGCGCGAGTGTTGCCGCGGGCGCGATGGACGATGCACCGGCGCATTTCCCGGTGCATCCCGTCGCGGCGGGAATCTGCACGATCCCGATCGTCGATGCATTCGCGCAACGGATCGATCCGTGGGGCAACCCGCTCGTCGTCGCGACGCAGGTTATGGGGTGGTTAACGCTGGCGAATCCGGTGACCGGCGCAACGGCAACGGCGAAGAGCGCGCCGCTGGTGACAAACCGAACCCCGCTCTCCTCGGGGCAGAGCGTCACGGTCAACGCGAGGAAAAGCTACGATAACGAAGCTGCGGGGATCGTTTTCACGGCACCAATGTGGAGTTCGGCGAGTTGCGAGAGCGCGCTCACGTTTACCGCGGCGGGCAACAATATGGCGGGCAGCGCCCCCACCGGCACCGCCACGCACTCGTTCCTCATTACCGACAGCA
>JAJXXM010000321.1 GCA_021781095.1 bacterium | reverse complement strand
CCGTCGCACCCATTTGTTCGAACATCGAACGCAGGGGGATCAGGACGGTGCCGCCACGCACGAGTGCCGAAAGAACGCGGCCCTTCTTCAGAAGGTCGGGTTTCGAGTACACGTGGTGGTCGTTATAGAGAATTGGGACCTGCCCCGACGGCGGAGAACCGAAGTTCGCCGGCGGAGCCGCATTGGTCGAGCTCATATCCGCTACGATCGCTTTGTTGCCGATGTTTCCATGCGACGCGCCGGAGGGAGCTGCGACCGCATTGAGCCCACAGAACGCTGCAATCAGCGTTGCTAGGACTCCGGTGCTCAGTCGCTTCAAAGTATCCTCCTCGATAGGTTGAGAGAGTCGTAAAGATGCCTCGGTTTCCTCGTTAAGCGTCGCCCTTTAAACAACGCCAGGAGCCCGTAGCCGGCCTTCGCCGACGACGGGGCCCCCGAAGAACCGTCTCCCCTCTCTTCTGCCTGAGGCTGCACCACCCTCTTACGAGGAGGAATTTAGTCGAGCTTTTCGTCGAGTTTTGCTTCAAAACGCTCGCGGTCGATGATAAAACGCTCGTGGGTCCCCTCGGCGACGGCGTCCGACTCATCGAACGCCCGTACGGCAAAGCTCACGCGTGGCCCGTCCACGAGCGCGACCTCCACCTCGGTACGGACCAGGAAGCCGACGGGGACGGGGCGTCGGTGCTCGAGCTCGATATGAGTCCCAACCGAGATCTGCCCCGGTGCAAGGACTCCTTCCAAGCAAGCAAGCGCCGCGCGTTCGACCAGATCGACCAGCATGGCGGTTGAAAGGACCTCGACCCCGGGATTGCCGGCCTTATGCGCGGTCATCCACTCCTCGACGCGGCATTGGAAGCTATGGGATCGACCGAGGAGGATGTTTTTGGACATAGCGCGGGGTTCTCTAGTTTGTGCCCCGCGCAAAATCCCCCGCTTGTCGATAAGCCATGAATCAATTCTCAGGTTTGTGGTGTATATGGAGTACGACGACCTCACGATCTTCTATAGGAGAGCTATGCCCGGTCCAATCCGTATGACGATCTCGGCGGCGATGGTCGCCGTCCTCCTCGCAGCCTGCGGGGCCAAGGGCGCGCACGCGCCGATGCCGCTCGACGTCGAGGCGACCCCCGTCACGGAGGGGCCAATCGCCACATACCTCTCCCTCGACGGGCAGGTAGCCCCGTACGAAAATTCGACGCTCTCGTTTCAGCAGTCGGGACCGGTCTCGGCGGTCTATGTGAACGTCGGCGATCGCGTGACGAAGGGCGAGCTGCTCGCGCGCATCGATCCCTCGACGCTGGACGCGCAGCTGAGCGCTGCCGAAGCGACCGCGATGCAATCGCAAGCGAACGCTCGCGGCCAGCAGATCGATCTCCCGGCGCGCAACCAAGCGAACGATGCGGCGCTCTCGAGCGCGAAAGCCGCGCTGGCGAACGCGCAACTCGTTTTCGATCAAGACTTGCAGCTGTACAATCAGAAGTATCTCTCGCAACAGGCGCTCGAGGCGGCACGCTCCGCGCTCGCGGGAGCACAGAGTAATTACAATACCGCGCTGGCGAACGCACAGGCGAATCCCTCGAATGCCGAATCGGTGAAGGCGGCGCAGGCGGCGGCGCAAGCTGCGGCGGCGCAGGCGAATCTCATTCGTACGCAGATCGGACAGACCGCGCTCTACGCGCCGTTCGACGGCGTAGTGACCGCGCGTATGATGGATCCGGGCACAATGGCCTCCCCGGCGGCGCCCGCGCTGCAGGTCTCGCGCATCGATCTCGTGTGGGTGAACGTGAATATTCCCGACGGCGACCTCGCATACGCGCACGTCGGAACGCCGTTGACCTTCACCACGACCTCGTTACCCGGTCGCGTCTTTCACGCACGCCTCAGTGCGGTCAACGCGGTGCCGACCAACGGAACGCTCTCCTATCTCGCCCGCGTGAAAATGCACAACCCCGGCGACGTCCTGCGCGGCGGGATGTTGGTAACGGCGCAACTCGCGAAGCAGAGCGCCGATCGTGCCCTCATCGTCCCGCGCTCGGCGATTGCCAGCGTCCAGAACGGCGATGCGGTCTTCGTCGTCGATGGCACGAAGGCGAAGCAGGTCGCCGTCAAGGTCGGCCTTCAAACCGATACCGAGTCGCAGATTCTCTCGGGACTCTCGGTCGGGCAACGTGTGATTACGACGCGCCCCGATTCGTTGCGAGACGGTAGCCCGGTCCACGTCGTCTCCGGCGGTGCGCAGTGAGTCGCCGCGGAACGCACATCTCCGCATTCCTGCTGCTCGCCGCGTTCGCGCGCCTCGCGTTTCCCGCATCGGCCGATGCGGCGACGCAAGATCTCATAGCGCCGCGCGTTGCCAAAGCCGGAGTTCCGACGAAGGTGACGCTGGTCCAGGCGGTGGCGATCGCCGTCGCTCAGTCGCCCACGTTGGCGCAGGCGCGCGCGACGTACGCCCAAGCGCTCGCGAAATACGACGTCGCCAAGAGCGCCGTGTTCCCATCGATTTCGGGAAGTGCCGGAGCGACGCGTACGTTTTCTTCGGGAACGATCGGCGGGGTTGGAACCGGCCTCGGAACGCCGAACGGCATTTACAATAGCGTGAATTACGGGCTCAAACTCAGCGAACTCATCTACGACGGCGGGCGTGTGATCGCCGGAATCCACGTTGCGAAATCCGGCCAGGTTGCCGGGCGCGATACCCTCATTCGTTCGTTGCAGCAACTGGGCTATACCGTGGCGCAAGCGTATTACGGCGTCTTGCTCGCCGATCGCACCGTCACCGTCGACGAACAGATCGTCAAACAGTATCTCACGCAAGAACAGCTCGTGCAGGCGCAGATTCGCGTCGGCGCGGCGGCGCCTTCGGATCTCTACTCGGCGCAGGCGCTCACCGCGCAAGCGCGCTTGCAACTCGTCACCGACCAGGGTTCGCGCATCGCGGCGCAAGCGACGTTCGCAACGACGCTGGGGCTCGATGCGAACGCGCTCATCGAACCGATCGACAATACGGCGAGCTCGCTCACCGCGCCCGCCGCAAAGTTCGCGGTTCTTCCCTACGATCGTGCGCTCAAACGGGCGTTGTTGATGCGTCCTGACTATCTCGCGGCGCTCAATAATTACCAAGCGGCGAAGGAAAACGTACGCTTCAATCGGCTGACGAAGTTCCCGTCGGTGAACGCCAATGCGAGCGACGGTTATCAAAGCGGCCTCAACGGCATCCCGGTGCAATCGAAATCGTTGGGGGCGACGCTAACGGTGCCGATCTTCGACCAGGGGTTGACCAACTACAACGTCGCCGTCGCGGCGGCGCAGGCCGATGCGGCGAAGGCCGGCATTACGCTCTCGCGACTCCAGGTGGAGAGCGACGTGCGCAGTGCGATCGCGAAGGTCGCGGCGGCGCAAGCGGCGCTCGACCAGGCGCAAGCGAGTTTGAAGGCGGCCCAGGTGGGATACGACGCCGCCGGCGCGCAGTATAAGGCGGGGGTGGCGAATCTCGTCACGCTCGTAACGGCGGAAGCGACGCTCGCGACCGCGCAGAAAAATGCCGTTTCGGCAGTCTATTCGTTGCAGACCGCGCAACAAAATTACGAACTCGCACTCGGCGAAAGTGAATATACGAAGTGATCGCTATCGCAGACCCGGTCAACGCCGAGATTCTCGCGATCTCCGAAGATCGCCTCGCCGGGTTTCAGCGCGACCCGTTCGGCGAGATCGCTCGCCGTAGCGGCGTGCCGCTACCGGTCGTCCTCGATCGCATCATTGCGATGTTGCAAGCGGGAACGATTCGGCGCGTCCGACAGACCTTGCTCGCAACCAGCCTCGCACCCGGCGCGCTCTGCGCGTGGCGCATTCCCGCCGACAAACTCGATGCAGCCTTCGATTTTATGAGCCACGACGATCCCTTCTCGGGACATATCGTGATTCGCAGTACCGACGGCGACTCGCCCGGGAGCGCCTATCGGCTCTGGACGACGTTGAAGGTGCCGCAAGGGTACTCGTTGCGAAAGCATGCGGAGTTTTTAGCGGCGCGCGTCGGCGCCGACGCATTCAAGTTGATGCCCGCGAAGATGCTCTTCGCGCTCGTGGTCGGACACGTCCGTCGCCGCGGCCTGGAGCCTGGAGCGCGCGCCGATGCGCCGGGCGAAATTCAGAGCACGAACATCGTCCTCCTCAACGAAGAAGAATGGCGCGTGCTCACCGCGCTGAAGCGCGAATTCGCGGTCGAAGAGATCGTCGAGGATTGCTGGAGCGCGCGTGCGGAGGAGGCGAACGTCTCGTTGGAGCGCTTCTTTGAAGTTGCCGAGGGGCTCGAGCGTCGCAAGGTGATCGGACGTTTCTCGACCTTCCTCGAACACGTGAAGCCCAATGCCGCGAACGAACGGGTCACGCGCTATAACGCACTCTTCCATTGGCGCGTCGCGCCGGGGAGCGAGCTCGCGGCCGGCCGAGAGGTCGCTCGCCACTACGTCATCACGCACGGCTACTGGCGCGAGGGTGGGCCGGAGTTCATGAACGTCAACATCATGGCGGTCGCACACGGAACCGAGAAAGCGTTAGTGCTCGAACATAAGGCGGCGATCGATGCCCACCTCCGAGAGGCGGGGATCCCCTTCGACTACACCAACGTTTTCTGGGGCGGGCGAAGCGAGATCAAACCCTCCGAAATCGCTCCGGCGGCGTTCGAGGCATTTCATCGTGCTCTCGGCAACGATCCGGAAGCGATGCGGGCGGCGGATGGCGAAGCACTCTCCTCGGCCTAGTTGCCTTGCTGCCCGGGAGGAGATCTCGTTTTGAAACGCTTCGCCGTTCTTGCCCTTGCCCTCGTATTCTCGTTCACCGCATGTAGCCGCGTTCAAAAGAGCGGCGCCGTCGGGCCGAACGGCCAGGTAAATGCCTGGACGATCCCGCACGTGCTGCGGTACGCAACTGCGGAAGATATTTCGTCGCTCAACCCGGTGCTGACGCAGCAGACGACGCTCGGCCTCATGTCCTCGCTGACGATGGCATGGTTGACGAAGTGGAGCGCACAGAATAAGCCGATTCCCGAACTCCTGACTGTAGAGCCGACGAAAGCGAACGGCGGCATCAGCCCCGACGGCAAGACGATTACCTGGCACCTTCGCCACGGCGTGCGATGGTCGGACGGCGTTCCGTTTACCGCTGACGACGTCGTCTGGTCGATTCACGCGATCATAAATCCGGCGAACGATATCGTGAGCCGAACCGGCTGGGATCTCATCGATAAGATTCAAGAACCGAATAAATACACGGTGATCCTCCATCTCAAGCACCCCTACTCGCCGTTCGTTACGACGTTCTTTTCCAGCGCCGATGCCAACCCGTGCGTGTTGCCGAAACATCTCTTAGCGAAGTATCCGAACATCAATAACGTTCCGTATAACTCGCTCCCGGTCGGCATCGGGCCGTTCAAGTACCAGCGTTGGAACCGCGGCCAAGATGTGGTGATGGTTCGCAACCCGCTCTATTTCCGCGGCCTTCCCAAGCTCAAGAAGATCATCTTCGAGATCATTCCCAATCGCGATACCGTGCTGACCCAGATGCAGGCGAAGCAACTCGACCTCTGGATGTACGTCTCGCCCGCCTACGTGAATCGCCTCAAAGAGATGACCCCGTTTAAGGTCTCGGTCAAACCCGATTATTATTACGACCACATCGATTTCAATCTCTCGCACCCGAAGGTCGCGAGCCTCGCCGTTCGTCGTGCCCTGCTCTATGCGACACCGCGCGCGCGCATCAATCGCAAGATTCGCCATAATATCGGGAACCTTCAGGACCAACCCAACCCGATGAGCGCCCCCTATTGGGTGCACGGCATCGGGTACACGCACTACAACATTGCGAAAGCGAACGAGATCCTCGATAAAGCGGGTTGGAAGCGCGGGCCGGACGGCATTCGCGAAAAGAACGGCGTGCGGCTCATGCTCGATCTCGCTACGGTGGTCGGCACTCCTGACACCGATAACATCATCGAACTGATGCGCGAATCGTGGAAGAAGATCGGCGTCGGGATCAGCGTTCGCCACTACTCATCGGCGGAGTTCTTCGCGCCCTATCAGAACGGCGGCATCGTTTACGGCAACAGCTGGGACGTCACGATGTTCGCATGGGGGAACGATCCGCTCGGCGATTACTCGTTCATCTATGAATGCAATCAATTCCCGCCAAACGGCCAGAACGATCTCCGCTGGTGCGACCCAAAAGCCGACGCGGCGATGAAGGCGCTCTTCTCGCACTTCACGCAGAAAGAACGCAACGCCGACGTTGCGATCCTCACCAAGCAGTTCGTCAAAGAGGTTCCCTCGATCGTCGAAGATGGTCGTATGTCGATCTATGCGTACAATCGCGATCTCAAGCACTTCCATCCGGGCGTGCTGGCGCCGTTCGACGATATGATGAAGGTGGATATCTAGCGGCGCGTTCCGGTCACGCCGAGTAGTGCGCCCTTGTCACGCCGAGTAGGGCGCCCTTGTCACGCCGAGTAGGGCGCCCTTGTCACGCCGAGTAGGGCGCCGTTAGGCGCCCGTATCGAGGCGGCGCTTGCGGCGCATGCATCGGCAGCTACGGCAATCGCGACTCGCTAGACGCTCGCGGCTCGGACAAGCAATGTCAGGGTCCTCGCCGCTCGCTTAAGCGCTCGCCGCGATCGCCGCAGCCGCGCTGCATGCACGGTGCGAGCGGCAGAGGTCGTGTTACGCCGAGAAGCGCAGCTCTGTCACGCCGAGCAGCGCGCCCTTGTCACGCCGAGTAGGGCGCCGTTAGGCGCCCGTATCGAGGCGGAGCTTGCGAGCTCGCGGTTTCCCTCGATACGCCGCGTTCCGCGGCTAGTCGGGATGACAGAAGTTTGCTACTCGGGATGACAGAAGTTTGCTACTCGGGATGACAGAAGTTTGCTACTCGGGATGACAGATTCGCGGCTACCCAATCTGCGCGCTCGGAGCGGTCGAGGAATCGACGTAGACGGCGATCCGCTCGATCGTCCCGTCGTTGCCCATGACCAATGCGCTACCGCCGGGAAAGCCGGTCGCGAAGATTTGCGCGTAGCTGCCGCCCTGCGGCGCGCGAATCTCGGTGAAATACTCCGGCAATGCGAGAAGCTGCATCCCGAGCCCGATCTCGCCGGGCACGAGGCGATAGAAGCCGCAGTCGCGCGCCTCCAGCGGCGGCGCCTGCGCCGTGCGCGGCCGATAAAGTTCCGCGGCGCTCAAGCACGTATCGCTGAAAAAGAGGCTCAAAAATGCGCGTTCCCCGGCGATGCGTAGACAGTACGTGTGCCATCCTGCCGACGGGTAACGATAGGCAATGCCGAGCTCGCGCTCCGCGTCGCGGCGCGTGCTCTTTCCGACGACGAGCGCGAGGCGTTCGTTAAAGAGCACGATCGGGGCATCCGCGCGCGGCGGAAGCGTCGGCTCGCGCGGAGGGCGCTTGCGTTCGTAGATG
Source organism: bacterium (assembly GCA_021781095.1). The sequence goes on along the minus strand of JAJXXM010000321.1, from coordinate 2,942 downwards.
CTCGCGAGCACCTCCACCGCGCGTCGCATTGCGAAATCCGGTGGTTCGCGCTCGCTCATTGGTGGAGGCTGGAGAGCGCCGGCAGATGGATGCGCGCTTCGATAAAGAGTAAGCCCAGCAAGGTTCCCGCGTACGCGAGGCCGATGCGAATGCGTGCCGGGGTATCGATGCCGTCGACGCTCTGTGCGAACGCGCTGCGCCACGACCCGACGAGCCAAAAGATGCTGAATAGGGCGACGAGTGCGATCGGTAAGATCGGCAGTTGTGCGAGCACGGCAACGATGATGAAAATCGGCAGCGCGATCACGACGATCGGCGGCCAGACGGCGCGAATGATGCTGCCGCCGTCGAGCGGCAGCACCGGTGCCATGTTGAAAAGGTTGAGCAACGCACTGACATTCGCTGCGAGCATCCAGAAGGGATCGTGCGTGGCGATACCCATGGCGAGCGAGGCCGCCGCGAGGCCCATTCCCGCGAGCGGTCCCGCGAGCGCAATATAGGCGCCGTCCTCGGCATTCGCCGGGCGCGCGCCGGGCGTGAGCGCGCCGATAAACGGCAGAAAAACCGGAGCGCGCACCTCAAGTCCGTAGCTGCGGAAGGCCACGACGTGTCCGAGTTCGTGGGCGAGAAGCACCAGCGCGAGGATGATGCCGAAACGCCACCCGAGCGCGAGGCCGTAGAGCCAGAGCGTCGCGAGAAAGCTCAGGCTTCCGAGCAGCATTGGAGCGTGGACGAAGAGGAGCAGGAGACCTTTAAATTTCGCAATGAGGCCGGCGGCCACGGCGAGCAGGGCCGCCAGGCCTTTCGGTTTCTTTTTTTCCGGCTGTTCGGGCGGTCGATCCGAGGGTTCCATGCGCGACGATGCTTCGACCGCGAAGAAGCCCCCCCTCGTCCGTCGAAGTACGGTGAGCCATGAAATTTGAAGAGCCGATCGAGCAGCTTATCGCCGAGCCGACGCGCTTCACTCGCGACGTGCACTTCCCCGATCCGTCGGAGATCCGCCTCTACGACGAGACGCTCCGCGACGGCGAACAGATGCCCGGCGTCTGCTATACGCCCCAACAAAAACTCGAGATCGCCACGGCGCTCGCCGATATCGGGCTGCACATCATCAGCGTGGGCTTCCCGGCCGCGTCGGCGGGCGACCGCCGGACGCTGCAACTCGTCATGGAATCGAAACGGCGCGGGGAACTCGGCGACGTTGAGATTTTGGTGATGTGTCGGAGCAATCGCAACGACATCGACGTCACGGTCGCGGCGCTCCGCGAGATCGGCGTCGATCCGCGCGAAGTGACGTTTTTCATTTTTTCCAGCGGCAGCGACCTCCACCTCAAATATAAAGTGGGCAAGGTGTTGCTGCGCTTCGCCGGACGCGACGAATCGGAGTGGCTCTCGCTCCCGCTCTCGTTTTATCGCGAGGCGAATATCGAATTACAATGCGATGCGGTTCGTCACGCGCGTTCGCACGGGGTGGAACGGATCGAGTTCGGCGGCGAAGACGGGAGCCGCGGCGACGTCGAATACTTTATCGAATATTACAATCGCGTTCTTGCCGCCGGCGGAACGCGCCCCGCATGGCCCGATACCGTCGGTTGCCTGACGCCCGAAGGGATGCGCGCACACGGCACGCGGCTTATTGCCGGGCTGCCTACAGGCATCCCGGTCGTCGCGCACCTGCACAACGATTACGGGCTCGGAACGATCAATGCCATCACCGCGACGGCGTGCGGCTTCAAAGTGATTTCGCTCACCGCCAACGGCTACGGCGAGCGTGCCGGCAACGTCAAGCTTCACGAATACGTCGTCGCGATGCGTCAGTTGTACGGCATCGAGATACCCGGCTTCAAATATAACAAATTACGCGATCTCGCGCGTTTCATGGAACGCATGAGCGGCGTGCCGATGCAGCAGCACGAACCGATCGTCGGGACGCGCGTTTTCGCGCACGAATCCGGAATCCACACGCACGGCATCATGATCGATCGCCGCATTTACGAAGCGGTCCCAAGCGAGCTCGTCGGTGCGCGCACCGAGTTTCTCTTCGGCAAACATTCCGGGGTCGCGCTAGTGGAGCAAACGCTTCGCGAGAATGAAGATCGTCTCGCCGCGAGCGGTGTCGAAGTGACGAGCGCGCTCGCCCACGCGGTGACCGAACAGGTCAAACGCATTCGCGAGGAACGTGCCGCCGGGAGCCTGGCGCAGCAGGCGATCGAACGCTACGAAGAAATTTCAAGCGGGTTGGCGCTCGACGCCGAGGACGTCGTCGATATCGCGCGCGCGATCGGCGCCCGCGGCGTTAGCGCGACGGCTGCGCCGTCACGGGGAAATTAAACGATCGGGTCGGGAATGGTTCGTGGGCGAGGGTGAAGTGCCACCACTCCTCGGGATAGGCTTGAAAACCGTAGCGCTCCATCAGCATCGCTAGAAACATGCGGTTCGCGCGCGCTTGGGTGGGCACCGGCGCGTTGCCGCGCGAGAGCGGATCGAAGTAATCGTAGGGCGTCCCCATGGCGAGCCCGTCGACGGTGAGATCGACCGTGCTGCCGCGGCTATGCGACGAACGAACGGAGATGTAGCCTCGCTCGACGAGCTCGGATTTGGGAACGTTGGGATAATAGAGTGCTTTGCTGCGGAGGTCGCTCGGGCGCTCGATCCATGCGAGGAATGCGTGGGTGGCGCTCTCGGGGCGATAGCAGTCGTACACGCGTAACGTTAGGTAGTGCGTGAGGAGCGTGCGTTCGACGCGCGCTAGCGCTTTCGCGGCACGGGTCGTGAGAATGCAGGTGGCTGCGTCGTATCCGGGAACGCGCGCGCCGGTAAAATTATCGGGCGTCGCGTAGCGAATATCTTGACGAATCTGCGGGGCGAGTGATGCGAGGTACGTGAAACCGCTGGGTACGACGGCGAGCGTCGAGGAGAGTGCGAGCAACGTCGCTCGCAGG
>JAJXXM010000441.1 GCA_021781095.1 bacterium | reverse complement strand
GGAGCAGCGGCATGATGATGTCGTTGAGCCAGAGCATCATCCCGGCGTTATTCGGCGCAAAATTATGTTTCGTAACCATCAATGCAATGTGTTGCGCCGCGGCTGCGAACGAAAAAATCACGATCGGAATCGTTAGCGCCAGACGATACCCGTAATTCTGCCGCCGAACGAAAAGTGCCGCAATACCGATCCCGATCTCGAACCAGCCGAGTTCGTATTCGAACGGGCTCGGCTGCCAGCCGATGCTGCTCGCTGCGATATGCTGTTCGTAACCGTGAAAAAAGCCCGCCCAAATGAGCGCGAGCCCGCCGTACCAGAAGAGCAGCTCGCCCCAAAAAACGAATGCGCTGTCGAGCGCGCGGTGCTCTCTTCGTGCGCGCCGCATCGTTCGCCACCAAACGATCGCGGCCAGCACGTAAAACAAGAGGTACAGGTGGGAGAGTGCGGCGCCGATGACGGCAGCAACGGACATGCATTACCTCCGAGAGCGGGCCGAACGTACGCGCCAGGCCCAAGCAGTAGCGGTCGGAAGGACGGGATTCGGCGCGAATCCCTCAAGCCTTGCATCGTACGCGTAGAGATACGACGCGTCGAAGAGCACCAAGAGCGGTACCTGGGTGGCGACCCGCGCCTCGATCCGTCCGTAGAGGCGCCGCCGCGTGCGCCGCGAGCTCGTCTCGAGCGCACGCCGCTCGAGCCGATCGACCTCCGGATCGCACCAACGCATGTAGTTCTCCGGCGCGCCGCACCGCAGAATCGACGAATCGTCGGGATCGATTCCCATCGTCCACGGGATATAGGCGAGATCGAATTGCCCCCGCGCCAAGGTGCCGTCTTTCGGGAGAAAGAGCTGCGCGTTGCTCACGCTCTTTAACGTCACCGCGATCCCGCGCGCTTCGAGCGCCTGCTGGACGAACGTCGCGACGAGAACGCCGGTCGTCGATTCGGGAAACTGCACGTAGAGCAGATGTAGAGCTCGGCCGTTCCTCGTCCGCACGCCGCCGGGGCCGCGACGCCACCCCGCCGCGCGGAGCAGCGCGTCCGCGCGCCGGGGATGGTAGGCGGGGGCATGCACCTGCGGATCGAGCGCCCACGAATAGCTCGGCTGCAACGTATCGGCGACGGGATAGACGCCGAGCGTAATTTTGCGAGATATCGCGCGACGGTCGATACTTTCGGCGATCGCTCGCCGTACGCGGACGTCGCGCAGCGGCCCGCGTCCGACATTCATGGCAATGCCGGCGATCACGCTCGTCGGCACGCGGAGAATGCGAATCGACGTCGCGCCGCGGAGCGCCGCCTGTTGCGCGGGAGCGATGAGGTTCCAGTCGAGCTCGCCGGTGCGCAGCAACGTGAGATTCGTTCCGGGATCGGTAACGATGCGCGCGACGATTCGCCGGACCTTCGGCGCGCCACGCCAGTAGAGCGGGTTGGCACGAAACGTCAATCGGTCGCCGCGATGCCATGAAACGAAACGAAATGGGCCGTCGCTCACCGTCGGGTCGCCGTTAAAACGCGCGGTTCGCAACGAACGAACTCCGGCGAGCACGTGCGCGGGGACGACGGCATACGGTTCGATTCCGTACGAAAAGAACGTCGCAACCGCAGGCGCCCACGGTTTTCTCAAATGCAGAACGACGGTCGAAGCATTCGGCGCGACGGCACGATCGATCAGCGCATATCCCTCGCGCGTTCGAACCGGGTTATGCGGGTTGAGAATCGCATGCAAGGTAAAGAGTACGTCGGCGCTCGTCACCGGCGTTCCGTCGCTCCAACGGACCCCGGATCGGAGATGGTAGACGATCGTCCGGCCGTCGGCCGAGATGCCGCCGTTGCTCCGCGTTGGGATCTCGCGCAACAACACCGGGACCAAGCGCCCGCGTGCGTCGAGATCGACGAATGGTTCGAAAAGTAAACGCGCGACTTGTTGATCGACCGAAGCTGCGTCGGGGGTGAGAAAGAGCGGGTCGAGCGTCGTCGGATCGGCAGCAATCGCAAAGCGCACGGTGTTCGGCGGGGCATGATCGCGCGGACCGCGCGAGCATGCAGCAACCATCAGCAGCAGCGCCATAGCGAGAACGCGTCGAATCACGACGCGTCTCATTCGAAGGCAATCGTCGGTACGTGCTCGACCGGAAACTTCACCGAACGAGCGATGAAGCACATCTTCGCCGCATCGTCGTGAAGCGCGATCGCGCGCGAGCGGTCGGAGCCTGCCCCGATCGTAACGGTCGGCCGAAGTAAAACCGAGACGAATTCTCCGCTGCCGTCGCGGTGCACGACCATGCTGCCGTCGGCCCGATCTTCGTAGGTTCGAACGACGACGCCGGCCTCCGCGCAAAGGTGGAGATACCAAAGTTGATGACACGCACTCAACGACGCCAAGAAGAGTTCTTCTGGGTTCCAGAGCGTTGCATCGCCACGGTACTGCGGGTCGGCGGAGCCTCGCATCGTCGCCTTTCCCTCTACCGCCAACTCGTATTCACGCCTGTAACTTCGATAGGAGGTCGTTCCGACACCGTCATTTCCCGTCCATGTCATCCGCACG
>JAJXXM010000019.1 GCA_021781095.1 bacterium | reverse complement strand
CTACAGCGGAGATCTGGTGGTCGAGGGTGCAGGCGGGTTGCTCGTTCCGCTCAACGCCGATGAAACGTTCGCCGACTTCGCAACCGCCGCTCGGCTCGACGCGATTCTCGTCGTAGGGCTGCGGTTAGGCTGCATGAACCATGCTTTGCTAACGCTCGAAGCCGCGTCACGACGCTCGCTCGCGGTGCTCGGAACGATCTTGGTCGCCTGCGACGCGCCGCCCGAAGCGGCCTATCTCGACGATGTCGAGCGCGCCTTGCAGGGAAAGACGAAGATTCTTGGCATTCTGCCCCATGAATCGCCGAGCGCGAGCGCCGTAGAGCGCGACGCGGCGGCGCTTCGAGCTCATATCGCTCCTTTGTTGTAGAGAGGACCCGTGCCGCACCCTGCAATCGAACGCGCTCGCGAGCGCGTCATTCACGGTCGAATCCCCGCCGATGCCGCGTTGCTGCGCGAACTCGCGGAGATTCCCGCAGAAGAAGTCCCCGCACTGCTCGAACTCGCCGATGCCGTGCGCACGGAGTATTGCGGCAATGGAATCGCCGTCGAGGTGCTCTATAACGCAAAGCGCGGCGGCTGCTCCGAAGATTGTAATTTCTGTTCGCAGAGCGCGCGTTTCGCGACCGATGTCGAACCGGAACCGCTCTCGGACGTCGAGGGCTTTCTTTCGGCGGCGCGCGACGCTCATCGGCGCGGCGCGACGGAATTTTGCATCGTCGTCGCGGTCCGCGGACCATCGAAGCGCGTTCTCGAACGCGTCTGCGAAGCGACGCAACGCATTAAGGCCGAGCTTCCGCTCACGGTGGCCGTTTCGTTGGGGATTCTTACCGAAGAGCATCTCGTGGCGCTCGCCGCTGCCGGCGTCGATAAAGTCAACCACAACCTCGAGAGCTCCGAGCGCTATTTTCCGAAGGTCTGCACGACGCATACCTTTGCCGAACGTTTGAAGACCGCGCATTTGGTGAAGGCGCATCATCTCGAACTCTGTTGCGGCGGCATTATCGGCATGGGCGAGAGCGTCGAGGACCGGATCGATTTTCTCATGACGTTACAGGAACTTCGACCCGAGGAAGTGCCGATCAATTTCCTCAATCCGCGCCCGGGTACGCCGTTTGGAACCTATTCGCTACTCGAACCGAGCGAAGCGTTGCGTTTTGTGGCGATGGCGCGTCTTGCGCTTCCGCAATCGCTGATCCGTTTTGCGGGCGGTCGCGAGATAACGCTCGCCGGCTTACAGGACCTCGGCATGCGTAGCGGCGCGAGCGGCATCGTCTTGGGAGATTATCTCACGACCGGCGGACGGGCCGATGCGGAGGATTTTGCCATGCTCGATCGCTTGGGCTTCGAAGTCCTCGCCTAGCGGCTCGTCGACAACAAACCGAAGATGGATCAACAGCAGACACCATATTTTCAGGTGTTGATCGATTACGTCGATGCAGGCGTAATTCCGTTCCATACGCCCGGGCATAAACAAGGGCTTGGGATGGATGCCGCGTTCCGCGAATTCGTCGGCGATAACGTGTTGGCAATCGATCTTACACAGATTCGCGGCCTCGACGACCTCCTGCAGCCGACCGAGGCGCTCGTGGCGGCACAAGAACTCGCCGCCGAGGCATACGGTGCCGATCAGTCGTTCTTTCTGATCAACGGTTCGACCAGCGGCAATCAGTGCATGATGATGGCCGCGCTCAATCCCGGTGAAAAGATTGCGTTGCCGCGCAACGCGCATAAGAGTGCGATGGGCGGGCTGATCATGAGCGGCGCACAACCGGTCTGGATGCAGCCGGAGGTCGACCAGACGCTCCATATGGATCACACCGTTACGCCGGAGACCGTGCGCGCGACGCTCGACGCACACCCCGACACGCGCGCGGTGTATATCGTGAGTCCGACGTACTACGGAGTCGCAGCGGATCTCGAAGGAATTGCGGCGGTCGCGCACGAGCGCGGAATCCCCTTGCTCGTTGATGAAGCGTGGGGCCCGCACTTCCACTTTCATCCCGCTCTCCCGCTTTCGGCGATGCAGGCCGGGGCCGATATGTGCATCAACTCGACGCACAAAATGCTCGGCTCGCTCTCGCAAACGGCGATGTTGCACGTGCAGGGAAATCGCATTCGGCTCGATCGCCTCAAGGCGGTCTATAAGCTCTTCCTCTCGACGTCGCCGAATCTGGTGCTCGTTGCGTCGCTCGACGTCGCGCGGCGGCAGATGGCGACCGAAGGGAGCGCGCTGCTCTCACGCACGATCGAGATCGCCAACGACGCTCGCGCGCGGCTCAACGAGATCGATAAAGTCTACTGTTTCGGCGAGGAACTTCAGGGGCGTCCGGGCGTCTTCGATCTCGATCCGACGAAGGTAACGGTGACCGTGAAGGATCTCGGTTACACCGGCTACGAAGCCGAAGAGATTTTGCGCCGTCGCTACAACGTCCAAGTCGAACTCGCCGATCTCTTCAATATGCTGGCGCTCTTTACGATCGGCACCTCGCAGGAAGCCGCCGATGCGTTGGTCAGCGGTGTGAGCGAGTTAGCGCGCGAAGATCGGCCGCTCGAT
>JAJXXM010000043.1 GCA_021781095.1 bacterium | reverse complement strand
GCCGCCGGAATTCCGGTACGTGTCGGCCAAGCAAGACGCCTTTATTCGCATTCGTTCACGCATCGTGTCGTCGTTCGCAGCGAACGCGGCGACGTCACCTCGCATTGGTCCGATATCTTGCTCGACTATGCGCGCGCGATTGGCTGCGATGCCGCAGGCGCGAGGCCGCGCATCGTGCCTCGTGAAGAAGACGAGCGAGCGGCGCAGGCGCTGCGTTCGGAGTTCGAGCTCGACCGAGAGGGCTATCTCGTTCTCCATGCCACCAACGCCGTTGCAACGCAACGCAGTCTTTGGCCGACCGGCGGATGGGCGCGCACCGCCCGAGCCCTTCGCGAGCGATTCGGCCTTCCCGTTTTGCTCGGCGGGGCGGATTCCGACCGAGAGATCGTTGCACAGGTTATCGCCGAAAGTGAGGACGCGAACGTGCGATCCATAGCCGGGCGCGCCGCGATCGGCGCCTTCGCCGCGCTCGCGCGCGACGCGCGCGCGTTCGTCGGCATCACGACCGGGTCGATGCACGTCGCCGCCGCCGCGGGAGCACGCACCGTCGGCATCTTCCCGTTCCAAAGCGATTTCCCCGAACGCTGGGCGCCGCTCTGCGATCGGCGCGCTATCGTGCGCTCGGCCTTTCCCTGCCACCCACGCGATCGAAAGGAGACCTGTGTCGACTACGCGTGCGTCGCCGGCCTCGATACTCCGAGAATTCTCGCTGCGGTAGCGGGGTTGCTCGGCGCAGACGCGGCTCGCTAAGAGCGGAGTCGACCATCGGCGTCGAAGTGCGGAAGACGATGCGCGCGACCATTCAACTCTGTACCTACAATCGTGCCGCGCTCCTCGAGCGCGTCCTCGATGCATGCTTCGAGCAAACGGTGCCCGAGGATTCCTACGAAGTCGTTCTTGTCAACGACGGATCGACTGATGGAACCTCGGCGGTTATCGATCGAGCGCGATCGCGTGCGACTTGCGCTTTTACCGTGGTCGAACAGCAAAATGCCGGGCTCGCCCGCGGGCGGAATGTCGGAATCGCGCGCGCGACGGGAGAGCGGATCATCCTCATCGACGACGATGTTTTGCCGTTGCCGAATTTTGTCGAAGAGCACCTGCGCTCGCACGACCGAGCCCCTGCAGCGATCGTCCGCGGCGGAGCGATCAACGTCGAATCGTTCGACGATTTGCCGCCGCCGGTCTGGAGCTGGAAAAACTACAGCGGGAATTTCTTCTGGACGACCAACGTCTCGGTGCCAACGGCGACGATTCGTGGAATCGGCGGCTTTAATGAGTCGTTCGCCGAATACGGATGGGAAGATATCGATGTCGGCCTGCGCTTGCGCTTTGCCGGCGTGCGAGCCGTCTTCAATCGATTCGCGCTCGCCTATCATTACAAACCGCAACCGCGCAGCAGCGAAATCGAAAAAATGGAGCGACAGACACGCGCACAGGCGCGCACGGCAGTGACGCTTTCGGCCCTGCACCCGCACTGGCGCACCTATCTCGCAACCGGCGAAAACCCCCTGCAGCGCGGCGTTCACGCAGCGTTGCGCGCAATCGGCGCGCCGGAGCGTCTGCGACGTCGCGTCGCCGCGATTGCGGGCGACCGTCCGCTTGATGCTGCAGAGTTACGGGTGGTGCGGCGAATGCTCGCGAGCGTGTATTTCGAAGAACTCGAACGCACGCTACAACAACGCAACGCTTCGTGAACATCCTCCTTTCGCGAACCGATCGAATCGGCGACTTGCTGCTTTCGACGCCGGCGATTGCGACGGTTCGCCGGTCCTTCCCAAACGCGCACATTACACTGGTGACCAGCTCCTACAACCGCATCGTCGTAGAACGAAACACCGATATCGACGAGCTTGTTGCGTTACCGCCATCCGTTCATCCCGAACGCTTTGGAGCGCAATTTCGGAATACCGATCTTGCGATCGCGCTCGCTCCGCGCTCCGAAGATCTGCGTATCGTCGGTGCGACGCGAGCGACGGTTCGAGTCGGCTACACCTACGCGCGTCGATACCTCGCGCGCCTTACCGCGCGCTTATTCGTCAATCGCATGGCGATCTCTGAGGCCGATCCCGAGCTCTGCGAACGCGATCCGCAGCGTGTGGTGCGCCATGAGGTCGACCAGATGCTCGATCTCGTCGCCCTCGGAGGGGCGCGCGAACGCGTTCTCGATCTGCGCCTCGACCTTCGCGACGAAGATCGAGCCGCGGTCGCCGCGCTTCCGGATCGCCCGATCGTTCTTCACCTTGCCCCGCGCTGGTTTCATAGCGGCAGCTCGCCGGCGTCGACGGTGGAACTCGCGCGCCGCCTCGCCGGGCTCGGGCGTCCGCTTGCAATTACGGCAAACGCCGAAATCAGCGACCATATCGATGCATTCGCCGGGGTCGGGGCTGCGGCGGTGCTGCGCGACCTTCCGTTCTTCCACTGGGCAGCGGTCTTTGAACGGGCGGCCTGCGTGGTCACCGTCGATACCGGTGCGACTCATGTCGCAAGCGCGATGCGCAGGCCCACGCTCGTCGCCTTCGAAAACCGCTATTTCCGATTGGCCTCACAAGAATGGGC
>JAJXXM010000324.1 GCA_021781095.1 bacterium | reverse complement strand
CCCAACCTTGTCCATCGACATGCTGTAGCCGTCGATGCGCACTTCGATGCTCGCGACGTTGAGCGTCGCAAGCGCGCTGCCATAGACGTGGTCGCCGGGGTGAAAATTTCGCTCGCTTAAGCTGTACGAGAGAATGCGCGGCGCCGGCGTTGCCGTTGGAACCGGCTTCGCCCGCGGCTGCGGTGCGCGCGTTGGGAGCGGCTGCGAGCTAGGGGTCGTCGGCGTCGCCGTCGGTGCTGCCGTCGGGGTGGGCGTCGGGGCTGGGGTCGGAGGAGCGGCGCTTGGGGCAACGCGCGCGCTCGGAGCGCCCTGCTGCAGCGGAGAGCTCGACGGGGAGGCCGACGGCTGCGGGCTCGGCGAGGCCGAGGCGGCCGCGGCCGACGAGGCCATGCTCGCCGGAGGTGCCGGGTGGGCCGCACAGGCGCTCAGAGCGAGGGCGGAGAGCAGCAAAATGAGACGCGAACGATACACGATGGCATTCTTTTCGCGGCACACGGAGGCGCATCCCACCGTGCAAGCCTCGGCAGCGGCTGCGTCGAACGTGCGGCCCATGCTTTTAAGCGTCGTCGTGCCCATGTTCAACGAGGAAAAGAACGTTGCGCCGCTGCTCGAGCGCTTGGTTCCTTTGCTCGCACGCCTCGTCGGCGACGAAGGTTACGAAATCGTGCTCGTCAACGATGGGAGTTCCGACGGAACGCTCGCATCGATGCGTGCGGCGATCGAACGATATGCCGATATCGTCGTCGTCGATCTCTCGCGCAATTTCGGACACCAACTCGCTGCAACCGCCGGTATCGAACTCGCGCAGGGCGAGGCGGTGGTGCTGATGGACGGCGATCTGCAAGATCCGCCCGAACTCATCGCCGATTTTCTCACGCGTTATCGTGAGGGCTTCGATGTCGTCTATGCGGTGCGACGGACGCGCAAAGGCGAGAGCTTCTTCAAACTGCTCACCGCACGGCTCTTCTACCGCCTTATCAAGCGGCTGACGAAGGTCTCTATTCCGGTCGATACCGGAGATTTTCGTCTCATGAGCCGGCGCGTCGTCGAGGCGTTGCGGCGCTCGCCGGAGCGACATCGTTTTCTGCGCGGCATGGTGAGTTGGGTCGGCTACAAACAGATCGGCGTCGAGTACGACCGCGACGAACGGCGCTCCGGCGTCACGAAGTATCCGTTCACGAAAATGATGCGCTTTGCCGTCGACGGCATCACCTCGTTCTCCGATGTGCCGCTCCGCTTCGTTTCGTATTTCGGCTTTTTTACCAGCGCGGCAGCGATCGTCTACGCACTCATTGTCGTCGGATTCAAGCTCTTCAGCTTGCACCCACCGGGATACACGCGCGGATGGGCATCGACGATCGTTGCGGTGCTCTTTCTCGGCGGCGTCCAATTGATCGGCATCGGCATTCTCGGCGAATATATCGGGCGCATCTACGACGAAGTCAAAGGCCGGCCACTCTATTTAATTCGCAGCGTCGACCGATCGCAGGAGCGCGCGACGCAGCGCTAGATCTGCGCCAACAACAGCGGAGGCGGCGCGACGGAGCCCTCCGCCACGACGAACGCAGCCTGAATGTCGTGCGCGCTCTCGCTCGCGATCTCGCCGTAGATCGTCGCCATCGGCTGCCCACGTTCGATCTTCTCGCCGACTCGAACGAACAGTTCGACCCCTGCCGTTGAATGCCGTTGCGTTAATCGTCGTGCGGCGTTTCCCAACGCCACTGCATCGATCGCCGCTATTATCCCGGCGCTGCTCGCACGGATTTCGTGGGGATGCGGCGCGACGGAGAGCGCTTCGAGCGCGTCGCGCGTCGCGCCCTGCGCCTCAACGAGGGCGACAAATCGTTCGTACGCACTGCCGTCGGCGAGCGCTCGGGTGGCCCGGCGTTCACCGTCATCCACCCCGCCAATCGCGAGCATCTTCGCCGCTACCGCGGTAACGAGTTCGAGCACGCGCGCATCGCTGCGCGTTCCGCGCAGGAAATCGCGCGCTTCGATCGTTTCGATACCCGTGCCGATGCAACGCCCGAGCGGCTCGCTCATCGCGCTTACGATCGCGTGCGCCGGGCGACCGAAGCGCCCCGCGACCTCCACCAACCTACGCGCGAGCAACACCGCATCGCGTTCGTCGCGCATGAATGCCGCAGTGCCGCACTTCACATCGAAGACGAAGCCATGCGCGCCGCCGGCGATTTTCTTCGAAAGAATCGACGCTACGATGAGCCCGACGCTCGGTACGCTGCCCGTGCGATCGCGCAGCCGATAGAGTCGCTTATCGGCTGGAGCGAGCGCCTCGCTCGCCGCGGCGATCGCGCAGCCGATGCGCTCCACCTGGGCGATAAACTCGTCGCTCCCGAGTGCGCTGCGAAATCCGGGGATCGCTTCGAGTTTATCGATCGTTCCGCCGGTATGTCCGAGCGCGCGACCGGAGAGTTTTGCCACCGGCACGCCACACGCGGCGACGATCGGCACGGCGACGAGCGAGACGATATCGCTCACGCCGCCGCTGGAATGTTTATCGACTACGAACGGATCGCGCGGGAAGTGGAGGCGTTCTCCGCTCTCCACC
>JAJXXM010000138.1 GCA_021781095.1 bacterium | reverse complement strand
CTTCTGCTTCTCGCGGAGCTGACGGCCGTATTCGGAGACCTTCGTGCGCATCTTGCCGCCGGTGGTCTTCTGACCGGGCGCCGTTCCGCGGCGTTCCACCGCGCACTTGCGCGTGAGGCAGCGATCGCCTTTCAGGAAAAGTTTAATTTTTTCGCCGGTCTTGCTCGACGCGGTTTCGCGACGGCAGAGGCGACAAACGGGACCATTGTAACGCGACATTGCTCTCTTCTTACTCCGTTACACGCGACGCCGTTTTGGAGGACGGCAGCCGTTGTGCGGGATGGGGGTTACATCTTTAATGAGCGTCACTTCCAGTCCGGCGGCCTGCAGCGAACGGATCGCCGCTTCACGCCCCGATCCGGGGCCCTTCACCAACACTTCGGTGCTCTTCATTCCGTGTTCGATCGCTTTACGCGCCGCCGCTTCCGCAGCCATCTGCGCCGCAAACGGCGTCGATTTTTTCGAACCCTTGAACCCGAGATTACCGGCCGACGCCCACGAAATCACGTTTCCGTGTCCGTCGGCGATCGTCACGATCGTGTTGTTGAACGACGCGTGTACGTGAGCGACGCCCGAGTGGACGTTCTTTACTTCACGTTTTTTACGCGTTTTGGTTTGTTTCTTGGCAGCCAAACGAAAGCTCCGCTTCTACTTTATCTTTCCCCGAACGCCGGGGTGTCGTCGCCTCGACCGGCAGGGCCGATCTCTCTCCGGACGCTCGGCGATTGCGTCCGTGCTCGAGCGACCTCAGGAAGGCGCTCGGAGCGATGCCGCGTGCGCCGCTAGAGTGGACGGCGCCGAAGAAAGAGTTTACCGGAGAGCTGCCTCTAGGTCAAGCGATTCCCTCGCCCGAAGGCACGGCCATGCGACGAACGGCCTTTCTTTCCAGCATGCTCGGACTGGGGGGCGCTATTGCCGCCCCTGCGAGCGGAGCGACGCTCTCCGAGGAGGTCGACGCTCGCGCTCCCGCCGCGCTCGTGCTCAGCGGTGGCGGAGCCCGCGGAGCCTACGAGGCCGGGGTGATCGAGGCCCTGCGCCGCAGCGCCGGCGTCGGCGACGGCGAGCCACTCCCGCCCTACCGTGCGGTCTTCGGCAGTTCGATCGGCGCGATCAACGCCTGGTTCGTCGCGACCGGGCGCTACAGCGAACTCGCCGCCCTCTGGGGGAACATCGCCGCGGCACGCGTCATTCGCCCGAAACCGAGCTTCGCCAAGATCCCCGAGGTGACGGCGGGGGTGCTCAACCGCTTCATCGAGGCGCTCCGCCTGGGGATCGGCCTGGCAACCGATGTGACCGGGATCGCCGACGGCGGGGTCGTCGAGCGCTGGCTCGCCCGCCACATCGACCCCGAGAGCCCGACCCTCATCTCCTACGCCGCTCTCGCAACCAACCTGACCTTTCGGCGCGGGGAACTCTTCTATCGCCTCGCCCGCACCGCTGACGCCGAGGAACGCGCGACGACGCTCGCTCGCCTCAAGGTCGCGATGGGTTCGCCGATCTCCGTACGCCCGCTCGACCCCGATATCACCGTGCGCGCGCTCTTCGCATCGGCGGCGCTCCCGGTCGTCTTCGATCCCGTCGCGCTGCCGCGTGCCGGAGCTCCCGGGGTCGACCGCTTCATCGACGGCGGTGTGATCTCCAACGTCCCGCTCGCCGCGGCGCGTGCCGTCGCGAAGAGCGTCGACATCGTCTTTGTCGATCCCGATCGCAGCGAGCCGTTCTCAGCAAAATCGGCGATCGATGTCGGCTTGGGCGTCATCGAAACGATGCAGACGCGCATTCTCGACGTCGATCTCCGTAACGCCTTTTTTGAATCGCTCGGCAAACAGGCCTATCGTTCGATGCCGAAATTGGAACGCCGAAACGGGAACGAGCGTATTTTTCGCTACATCCTCGACGTCACGATGGCCTCGATACGTCCCGAGCAAACGCTCGCCGTCGACGTCGCGGGATTCAACCTGCAACAACCGATCGACGAGGCCTACCGACAGGGGCTCGCCGACGGGGCGAAAGGGTTTCGACGCTACCGCCCCGCCGAAGCGCTCGGCATTCCCGACGTTTCTTGAACGGCTCGGCGCGAACGCCCAGCTAGATTTTCAGTCCGAGCCCGAGGAACGCGCCGCTATGCGTGAATCCCGAGGGTGCGTTGAACGCATTCGAACCGCTATCGCCGACGAAACCTCCATCGATGAAGAGCGGTGATTTTGCAAGGGCGTAGGTAAAGCCGGCGCGATAACTCGTTACGTGGTAGCCGAGATCGTAGAGACCGTTGCCGCCCTTCACGCGCGGGTAATAAAAGAGTGAGGCGTAGAGCGAGAATGGCCGGTCGAGGTCGGGCAGTTTCATCAGCCCGTACCCGAGCCCGAGCATCGGCGGATATCCGTACCGCGTGGTCCGCACCATATAGCCTGCCGCGAGGTAGATGCGCGGTTCGGCAATCTTAATGCCGAGGTGCGTCTCGCTCGTGCGATCGAGGGCTTGAAATGCGGGCACGTACGCCGAGCCGTTTCCGCCGATCGTCGTCACCATACACTGCGGATCGCCAACCCCGTTACAATTGTGGGGATAG
>JAJXXM010000188.1 GCA_021781095.1 bacterium | reverse complement strand
CATCCGCTCGCGGTCGCTGCGATTCTTGCCGACCTGCAAATGGATCGTCAGACGATCGCCGCGGCACTTTTGCACGATGTCGTCGAAGACACGACCATCACGAGCGAACAGGTCGCCGCCGACTTCGGCGAAGAGATCGCTGCCCTGGTCGAAGGGGTGACGAAGCTCACCCGCATTCCGTATCAATCCAAAGAAGACGCGCAGGTTGAAAACCTTCGCAAGATGTTCATGGCGATGGCCAAGGATATCCGCGTCATCATCATCAAGCTCGCCGACCGGCTGCACAATATGCGCACGCTCGGCAGCCTGCGCGAAGAGAAACAGCGGGCGATCGCGCGCGAGACGCTCGATATCTACTCCCCGATCGCACACCGGCTCGGCATCTGGCGCGTGAAGTGGGAGATCGAAGATCTCTGTTTGCGCTATCTTGAACCGGCCGCCTACCAAGATATCGTTGACCGCGTCAACAAAACGCGCGCGAATCGTGAAGAAGATGTGCGCGAAGCGATCGCTTCGTTGAAAAACGATTTTGAACAATTGCACATCGACGCCGAGATTCACGGCCGTCCGAAACACTTTTATTCGATCTACTCCAAGATGAAAAAAGGGCGCGATTTCTCGACGATCTACGACCTGACCGCGGTGCGTATTTTGGTAGACAACGTCAAGGATTGTTACGGTGCGTTGGGTGCAGTGCACTCAAAGTGGACGCCGTTGCCGGGGCGCTTCAAAGATTACATCGCGATGCCCAAGCCGAACATGTATCAGTCACTGCATACAACGGTGATTGGGCCGCAAGGCGAGCCGCTCGAAATTCAGATTCGCACGCGCGAGATGCACCGTATCTGCGAATACGGCATCGCAGCGCATTGGCGTTATAAAGAAGGCGGTAAAGCCGACAACTTCGAGAACAAACTTTCGTGGTTGCGTGCGCTGCTTGAGTGGCAAAAAGATATGCGCGATTCGCGCACCTTCATGGAGAGCCTCAAACTCGACCTTTTCGATTCGCAGGTTTTTATCTTCTCGCCGCGCGGCGATGTGTTTTCGGTTCCCGCCGGTGGCACACCGATCGACTTTGCCTATAGCGTTCATACCGATGTCGGCAATCATTGCGTCGGCGCGAAGGTGAACGGGCGCATCGTGCCCCTCGACTCGCAGTTACAGAACGGCGATATCTGCGAGATTCTCGTGAACAAATCGAGCGGCCGTCCCTCGCTCGATTGGTTGTCAATTGTCAAAACCGGCGGGGCGAAGCACCGCATCAAACAGTGGTTCCGCAAGGAGCGCCGCGAAGAGAATGTGATCGCCGGCCAAGAGGCGGTCGAAAACGAGTTGGCGCGCAATCAACTGCGCGTCGACCTGGCGCGCGGCTCGACGATCGAGCGGATCGCCGCGAAGATGAATTTCAGCAACCCGACCGATCTCTTTGCTGCGATCGGGTTCGGGGATGCCTCGGCGAGCTCGGTCGTCAACCGTATTCGCGAAGAGCTCAAGAGCGAGAATGTCGTCGACCTCACGAGGGTCGTGCGCAAGACGACGGCGCGGCGCGGCATACGAAGGCGCAGCGGCGTCCTCATCGCCGGTGTCGACGATGTCGTCGTGCGCCTATCGAAGTGTTGCTCGCCGGTGCCCGGCGATCCGATTATCGGCTACGTCACGATCGGGCGCGGGGTGAGCGTGCATCGTGCCGACTGCCCGAACGTCGCGTTCATGAATGCGACGCCGGAACGCATATTACAAGCGGAGTGGAGTAACGAAGCCGACCAAACGCATGCGGTCGATGTCGAAGTGGAAGCCGACGACCGCGCGCAACTCCTCGGCGATATCATGGGCGTCTTCGCGGAACTGAAGACGCAGGTGAGTTCGGTGACGGCGCGCGCCCGCAAAGACGGTAGCGCGGTAACGAGCCTCACGGTGCAGATTCGCGATCTCGACCATCTCCGTCGACTGCTCACGAAAATCGAGAACCTGCGCGGCGTCCGGCGCGTCTATCGGGTCACCAAGCGCGAGCGTACCGCCTCATCGTAGCGCTGTTGCCCCACGCCTGGTGGTTGCTCGCGGGTGCCGCCTTTATCGGCGGCGCGATCAATAGCGTTGCGGGCGGTGGTTCCTTTCTTTCGTTCCCGGCGCTGCTCTTCGTCGGCGTTCCGCCGATCGTCGCCAACGCGACGAACAACACCGCGATGTGGGTCGGCGTGATTGGCAGCGCGCGCGGATATCGCCGCGAGATCGCCGAGCAACGCCGGCTGATCGCCCCGCTCTTTGCCGTCAGCCTCGTCGGGGCGACGCTCGGCGCGCTGTTGCTGCTGCGCACGCCATCGACGGTGTTCGAGCGCATGGTGCCGTGGTTGTTGCTTGGTGCGGTCGTGCTCTTCGCGTTTGGGCCGCGGATCGTCGCCGCCGAACGCGCGCGCGCCGAGCACCAAGCGAGTTGGGTGCAACTCGCGCTGCAATTCGTGGTCGCCATCTACGGTGGTTATTTTGGCGCCGGAATGGGCTACGCGATGCTGGCGATGCTCGCATTCTTTCCGTTACCGAGCGTTCATGCGGCCAACGGCATCAAGAATGCACT
>JAJXXM010000241.1 GCA_021781095.1 bacterium | reverse complement strand
TCTACGATATGTGCAAAGCGCTCGATCGGGCGATCGTCATCGAAGGGGTACGCTTGCTGGAGAAACGCGGCGGGAAGAGCGGCACGTGGATCGCCGGGGAGTGAAGTACCGCATTGCGTGCATCGTGCTCTCCGATCGCGCGGCCGCGGGGGAACGCGAGGACGGCTGCCTTCCGATCTTTCGCGAGCGCCTCGAGCCGATCTACGAAATCGTGCGCGCCATCGTCCTGCCCGACGATCCGGCGGCGCTGCAAGCCGAGCTCATCGATCTCGCCGATGGGGAGCGTGCGGACTGCATTCTCACCAGCGGCGGCACCGGGCTCGCTCCGCGCGATCGCACGCCGCAGGCGACTGCCGCGGTCCTCGACTACGAAGTTCCCGGGATCGCCGAAGCGATTCGCGCCGCAGCGCTGCCCCGCGTGCGCACGGCGATGCTCTCGCGTGCGTTGGCGGGGGTGCGACATCGTACGCTGATCGTAAATCTTCCCGGTAGCCCGCGCGCCGTTACGGAATCGCTCGACGTCCTGTTACCGACGTTACCCCATGCCATGGAACTACTTTCGGAGCGACCGACCGATCACTCATGACGTTTGAAGAGGCGGAGCGTTATTTGCTCGCAAGCATCGGCGAGCATCGCTCCGGACACACCAATTATGGGTTAGAACGTATGACGGCGTTGCTGGAGATGCTCGGCGATCCGCATCGGCAATATCCCGTCGTGCATATCGCGGGCACCAGCGGCAAAGGCTCGACGGCGACGATGATCGAGCGCGCGTTGCGACGGCACGGGCTGCAGGTCGGCCTTCATGTCAAGCCGCACCTGCAATCGATGACCGAGCGCGCCCGTATCAACGGTGTGCCGATTGCGCGCGAGCGTTTCGCCGAACTTTTCTCGGAGATGCTTCCCGCCGTCGAGAGTATCGCGGGGCGCTACGGTGCAGCGAGCTACTACGAGATGCTGCTTGCACTGACGTTCCTCTACTTCGCGCGTGAGGCGGTCGATGTCGCGGTGATCGAAGTGGGTTTGGGTGGGCGGCTCGACGGAACCAATGTCGTCTCGCCGACCGTCTGCGCGATTACGAGCATCGGTTACGACCATCAGGAAATTCTCGGTGATACGCTCGACGCGATCGCTGCAGAAAAAGCCGGGATCGCGAAGCCCGGCATTCCGCTCGTCAGTGCGGTAACGGAGGAACCCGCGCGTTCGACGATCGCGACGATCTGTGCGCGGGTCGGTGCACCGCTGATCGAAAGTGCGACGAGTGCGCGCGTCGAGGAGATTGAGATCGACGCATTCGCGCAGCGCTTTACCGTACGGACCGCGTCGGAGAGCTATCGCATTCGCTTGCCGATTTTAGGCGGCTTTCAGCGGACGAATGCCGTCACTGCCGTGCTGGCGTTGGAAGCCTTGCCGTCCGCATTGCGCCCGAGCCATCGCGAGATCGAGGAAGGCTTGGCGGAGGTTCGTATTCCCGGACGCATGGAGATTTTTCCGGGCGCACCCTCGGTGCTCTTCGATATCGCACATAACGAACAGAAGGCGCGTTCGCTCGCCGATGCGTTGCGCGAACGCTTCGGCGGGAGCGCGCAAACCTTCGTGATCGGCGTTGGGGAAAGCAAAAATGCGCGGGCGATTCTCGCTGCTTTCGCGCAACCGGAAAGCTATTTCGTGCTCACATCCTTCCACGCCGACGGACGCCCGGCGCGCGCCCCCGAATATCTCGCGCGGATCGCTGAGGAGTTGGGAGTTGCCAACGAATGCTGCGACGACCCCGGCGAAGCCCTCGCGCGCGCGCGCGAACGCGCCGGCGCCTCCGGCATCGTCGTCGTTACCGGATCGACCTTCGTCGTCGCCGCGCTGCGCCCGGGAGTTCTCGGATCGCAACCGAGTCTCTCGTCGATCCGATGAGCGAGGCAGCGATGCGTTTCGGCAACCGCAGCTTCGTGCGCGGTACGCGAACGTTCGTCATGGCGATCCTCAACGTCACCCCCGATTCGTTCTCCGGCGACGGCCGGCTCGCGCTGCAGGAGGCCATGGAGCGTGCGGTCGCGCAGCACGATGCGGGTGCCGACACGATCGATATCGGTGGTGAATCGACGCGCCCCGGGCACGCGCCGGTCGCCGTCGCCGAGGAGTTGGAGCGGGTGCTCCCCGTCGTGCGTGCGGTGCGCGAGCGCTTTCCCGATTGGCCGATCTCGATCGATACCTTCAAACCCGAGGTCGCGCGCGCCGCGCTCGCCGCCGGCGCGGATTGTGTGAATTCGATTTGGGGTGCGAGCGATGAAATGCTCGATCTCACCCTGGAGAGCGGAGCTTCGATCGCAATCATGCACAATCGCGAGCACCTCTACGATGGGGAGATCGTCGACGAAGTGCTTCGTTCGTTGCTCGCCGATGCCGTCCGCGCGCACAAACGGGGCATTCCGATGGATCGAATCTTGCTCGACCCCGGCATCGGCTTTGGGAAGACGCCGGAGCAGAATGTCCGCTTGCTTGCGCATCTCGATCGGCTTGTGGCGCTCGGCTTCCCCACGCTGTTGGGAACCTCGCGAAAATCGACGTTGGGGATGCTC
>JAJXXM010000366.1 GCA_021781095.1 bacterium | reverse complement strand
CGCCTCGTTCCTCTGCGGCACCGCTCACAGTATCGACGTGCTGATCTTCTATCGCGTGCTACAGGGCCTCGGCGGCGGCGCGCTCCAGCCCACCGCACAGGCGATTCTCTTCGAATCCTATCCGCCCGCGCGGCGCGGCTTCGCGATGGCGATCTTCGGGTTGGGGGCGATGGTCGGCCCGGCGGTCGGCCCGACGCTCGGCGGCTATATCGTCGATAACGCGAGTTGGCCGTTGATTTTTTTCATCAACGTGCCGATCGGCATTGCCGCCTTTATTT
Source organism: bacterium (assembly GCA_021781095.1). The sequence goes on along the minus strand of JAJXXM010000366.1, from coordinate 2,295 downwards.
TGACGCTTGCCTATATTCCCGATTCATCGCTACATGAAAAACCCAAAGGCGGCATCGATTTCCTCGGACTGGGCTTACTGACGGCAGGGCTTGCCTCGCTGCAATACGTGCTCGAACGCGGCGAACACGACGATTGGTTCTCCTCCTCAACGATCATCACACTCTCGACGGTCGCAGTCGTCTCGCTCGCCGTCTTCGTCTACAAATCGATCCGTGATAAACATCCGCTCGTCGACGTCCACGTCTTCCGCATTCCGAGTTTTACGATCGGGAGCATTATCGGTGTCATCAGCGGTTTCGGGCTCTACGGTACCGCGCTGATTTTGCCGCTCTTCTTTCAGACGATGCTCGGCTTTACGGCTTTCGATACCGGGCTTGCGCTGATGCCCGGTGCATTTGCGACGGCAATTTCGATGATGATCGTCGGGCGCATGATCGGCAAAGTCGACCCTCGCATTCTCGTTGCGCTCGGCCTGCTCGTCTTCGGTTATTCGACCTGGATGCTCGGCGATCTCAATTCGATGGCGGGATATTGGGATGTCTTCTGGCCGCGCGTCATCCAAGGTTTCGCGCTCGGCTTCCTCTTCGTGCCGCTCTCGACGACCTCGCTCGGTGATATTCCGCGCCACGAACTCGCGGGCGCAACCGGCGTCTACACGCTCGTGCGTCAGCTCGGCGGCAGCTTCGGTATCGCAATTCTCACGACGCTGCTCGCGCACGAAGGTGCAATTGCATGGAACGTCCTCGCGGCGGGAGTAACGCAGACGCACGGTCTTCCGCGCCTCGCGCTCACCGCGATGGTCGCGCAGCAGAGCACGATGATCGCCTACACCTATCTCTTCCGCCTCACCGCGATCGTCTTTGTGATCGCAACACCGCTGGTCTTCTTTATGAAAGCGAGCCCGCAGAGCGTCGGCGCCCCGGTCGCGGCACTCGCGGAGTAGCCGCCCCTCGCCCCAGGGTCGAGAAGGTCGACCCTGGGCGCAATCCGACCTATGGCGTAGCCCGCATTGCAAAGAAACCGTAAGGTTCGCAGAAGTCCCAGCGATTTCTCAATATCTCCGGAGGATACGATGCGCCTGTCCAGGCTTTTCTTTCCAGCGCTTGCAGCAAGCGTACTTTTTATTTCGGCTTGCGGCGGCGGCGGCGGCAATTCCGGCGGCATCGTTCCGTCGGGTGGCTCGACACCCCAGCCTCCGGTACCGAGCTATCCAAACTCGCTCACCAAGAGCGTCACGCTCGGGAGTAGCGCGCAGACGCTGACCTTCTCGCAGATCGCCTCGGGTGCATCGGGAAGCCTCATCGTTCCGGCAACGAGCTCCGGTTCGGGCACGGCGAGCGTCACCATCGAATCCGCGCTGCCGAGCGGCGCGCCGGTGCCGCAATCGAGCAACGTTCGTCGCCCGCAAACACTCGGTGCGACCGTCACGCCGATTCTCTATGCCGTCGTAACGCCGAGCAGCACGGTGAGCTTCGGTAGCACGCCCGCCTTCACGTTTACGTTCCCCGCCGGAACGCTGCAAGGCAATGTCTACGTCGCCTTCTTCGACCCGTCCAATGCGGCGGCGGGTTGGAATGCCGTTGACGGCCCGGTCGTCGCGAGCGGCAACACGATCTCGCTACCCGCGCAGACGATCTCGCCGCAGATAACGCTGAGCGCGAATGTTCCGTACGTTTTCGCCATCGTCGAGAACGCAACACCGCTTCCGACCGGACCTTTGGGAAGCGGCGCCCCGCTGACCAGCCCCGATCTCGGTCCGCGCGGCGGCTGGGGCCCCCCGGCAGTCGCCCAGGCCCTGCAGTTCCCGGTCCAGAGCGGCTATAACGGCGCCGGACAGACCGTTGCCGTCATCATCGACTCGACGATTAAACCGAGCGACATCAGTGCGTTCACGACCTATTTCAACATTCCAACCACTTCGCGGAGCATCACGCAGGTCGTCGTCGATCCCACGGCAACGCCTCCGTCAACGACGGATATCAGCGAAGCATCGCTCGATACCGAAACGATCGCCGGGCTCGCGCCTGGTGCCAATATCATCGTTTACGAGATCCCCGATCTCTCCGACCAGAGCATCATCGACGGATACAATAAAGCACTCAGCGACGGCAAGGCATCGGTCATCAATTCGTCGTTCGGCGGCTGCGAGAGCGAAGATGAACCGAACGTGAAGACGCTCTACGATCCGGTCTTCCTCAAGGGAGATCAACTCGGCGTCACCTTCACCGCATCGGCCGGCGATAGCGGGAACGTTTGCGACAACACGACGACGCCGTTTACGGTCGGGGAGATCG
>JAJXXM010000418.1 GCA_021781095.1 bacterium | reverse complement strand
GAACATGCGCAGATCGCCCGCGCTCCCCGGTGCGTTCAGCGGAATGCCGTCGAGCGTCATCGCGGTCTGGCTTGCGTCGTGGCCGTCGAGCGAGATCGTCTGCGCGGCATCCGTGTCGTCACTACTCGACGTAATACTGACCCCGGAGAGCTTCCCGAGCGCATCGGCAAGATCGCCCGAGAGTTTTCGTTGCGCGGATTGATTATCGATGGAATTCGTTGTGATGCGAACGCTCGAAACGGAATGGACGACGGCGATCACGCGCAGATCGGTACTGAGAGCGAGCGCAACGGCAAGATTGACGCGCTCTCCGTCGAGGACTTCAAACGATGCCGACGTGACCGCGCGATAACCGCGTGCAAAAATGCGTGCGCGATAGATTCCCGCCGGAGCATCGGTGAAAACAACGCTCCCCGAACTCGTCGCAATCTCGCTGGCAAGGATCGGTCCATCGAGAATCACGCGTGCGAGCGGAATGGGGCTCTTGGTCTTCGCGTCGGTCACCGAAATGGCGATCGTTCCGCCCGAGCTCTGCGCTTCGGCGACCGAGGGAACGAGCAGCGCCGTCAACGTCAGCGCCAAGATCGGAATGAGGCGGCGGATCACCGCACCATCATCGCTGCCCCAACTTTATTTTTGCTGAGGAATCCTTCTGAACGTGCGCTACGCCGCGGCGAGTTCGATGGTGACCGTTGTACCGCGCCCAGGAGCGCTATCGATTTGAATCGTTCCGCCGGCACGTTCGACCGCCCGCTTGGCGATCGAGAGCCCGAGCCCGCTCCCGGTGATCTCGCCGCGTTGATCGCCGCGATAGAAGCGTTCGAAGGCATGCAGCCGTTCGAGTTCGCTCATACCGGGCCCCTCGTCGCGGACGACGATACGAACGCGTCCGTCTTCACGAGAACCGCGCAGATGGATCGCCGCGTCGGGCGCATATTTCAGCGCGTTCTCCACCGCATTCCAGAGCGCTTCGCCGATCTCGCGCGGGTCGGCGACGACGGCAAGCTCGCCGTCGACGCGATAATCGATATTCCGGCTCTCATCGAAACGACGAGCCGCATCGACTTGATCGCGCAGCAGTTGAGCGACATCGAGCCGTTCGGCGAGCGGTGCCGCTTCGGAGTCGAGGCGCGACAACCGCACGAGTCGGTCGATAAGGTTGCGCATGTGCTCTTTTTCAAGGGTCATCGTGCCCAAGATCTGTCGCGCGATCTTTTCGTCGTTTAATGCGCCGCGCCGCAGGACGTCGATGTAGCCGCTGATGACGGTGAGCGGGGTTCGTAGTTCGTGCCCGGCATCGGCGACGAAACGCCGCATGCGATTCTCGGTCGCACGTCGCTCCTCCATCGCCTGATGAACGCTTTCCGCCGCGTCGTTAAACGCGCCGGTGAGGTTCCCGATCTCGTCCCCGCCCCCCATGATAAACGTGCGCGGCGTATAATCGCCCTGCGCGAGCGCACGTAACGCTGCGGCGACATCGTCAATCGGGCGAAGTGCCTCGCGCGCGAAGAGTCGACCGACGAGGAATGCGACGAGAATCGCCAGCACGCCGATCGTGAGCACCGCTCTCCAGTATGGAAAGAGCGCGATGAAGACCAGCGGCATCGACGGCATAAAGGCGACGTAGCCTCCGCGTACGACGGCCAGCCCGAACGGCTCGCGACGATCCGGGAACCCTCCGGGCATCGGATGCTTGGGCGGGTGCCGTCGCAGTGCGATCAAATGCGCGAGCAACGGCGGGTGGAGCGTTGGATCGCCGGCGAGTAGTTTCCCTTGCTCGTCGAAGACCGCAACGTCGAGCCCAATGCCCGAGAGCTCGCGAATCATGTGCGGTGCGGCGCTCTTCAGCGACTCCCCGTCACGCTCTGCAGTCTCGGCAAGAAAGCGCGCTTCATCGTGTTTGGCTACGATGATATCGTGGGTGAATTGCGAGAGTTCGAAGACCAACGCGATCGACGAAGCGACGATCACCAACAGCACGACGATGGCCAGCATCGTCGCGTAAAGTGAAGCGAGGCGAACCGCAAGCGATCCCCGCCCCGTCATACGTTGCTTAAACCATACCCGACGCCGCGAACCGTTCGGAGAAACGAGTTGCTCGCCCCCACCTTATCGACTTTCGCGCGGAGATACGAAATATACGTTTCGACGATATTGGGGCCGCCTTCAAAATCGTGCCCCCAAACGAGTTCGAGCAGATGCTCTTTGCTAAAAATGCGACGGGGATCGCGCATGAATACCGCAAGCAGGTCGAACTCTCGTTGCGTGAGTTCGATGCGTTCGTTACCGCGGCGCAATTCGCGCGAACCGAGATCGAGGGCGAGATCGTTCCAGCGAATCTGCTCGTCTTCGTGAATTTGCGGGCGGCGAAGATGCGCTTGAAGGCGCGCGATAAGTTCCTCGAAGAGAAAGGGTTTCACCACATAGTCATCCGCGCCCGACCCGAGTGTTTTGAGTTTATCGTCGAGGTCACCCTTCGCGGTGAGCATGAGGATCGGCGTCTGCGTGATCGTGCGCAGTAACGGCACCAACGTGACGCCGTCGATCTTCGGCATCATGATGTCGAGCAGAAT
>JAJXXM010000026.1 GCA_021781095.1 bacterium | reverse complement strand
GCCGCCTGGTACGATAACGAATGGGGCTATTCGTGCCGGCTTGCCGACTTAACGTCGCTGGTGCTGCACAGCCTCAAAGGCTAGCGCGATGTCCTTTGCGACGCTCGACGATCTCGATTGTGCCGGCAAACGGGTTCTCCTTCGCGAGGACTTCAACGTTCCGCTCAAAGATGGCGCGATTCTCGATTACACGCGCATCGACGCGGCGTTGCCGACGTTGCGGCGCCTGCAAGCGAAGGGCGCGCGCACGGTCGTGCTCTCGCATCTCGGGCGCCCGAAGGGCAAAGTCGACGAGCGCTATTCGTTGCGCGTCGTCGCCGAGGCGCTGGCGAAACGGTTGGGGTGCCCCGTTGCTTTCGCCACCGACTCCATCGGCGAAGCCGCGCGCTCGACGGTTGCGGCGCTCGAACCCGGCGGCATCGCGCTGCTTGAAAACGTGCGCTTCCATCCCGGCGAAGAGAGCAACGATACGGAGTTCGCGCGCGCTCTCGCGGAGAACGGCGATTGTTACGTCAACGACGCGTTCGGGACCGCGCATCGCGCGCACGCATCGACCGAGGCGCTCGCCCATCTTTTGCCCTGCGCCGCGGGGCCGTTGCTGGAGTCGGAGATTCGCGCGCTCTCGGGGCTTCTGGGTTCGCCGGAACGTCCGTTCATTTGCGCGATCGGCGGAGCGAAAGTCCGCGATAAGGTCGCACTCTTCACCCACCTGATGGATCGCGTCGACGGCTTCTGCGTCGGCGGCGGTATGGCGAACACGTTTCTCGCCGCAAAGGGCGTGCGCGTCGGCAGTTCGCTGCGCGACGAAGATCTCGATCCCGCGCGCGAGATTCTCGTCCGTGCCGACGGGAAGAACGTGCAGATACTGCTCCCCAGCGACGCCGTCGTCGCCCCGGCCTTCGATGCCGACGATCGCTCGCACGTCGTCTCGATCGACGATGTCGGCGACGACATGATTCTCGATATCGGTCCGGCGACGGCCAAAGCGTACGCCGATGAGCTCTCGCGCGCGAAGACGATCGTGTTCAACGGGCCGATGGGCGTCTACGAAAAAGAAAGCTATCGAGCCGGAACGCGTGCGGTCGGCGACGCCATCGCGCGTGCGACCAAAAAGGGCGGCTATACGGTCGTCGGCGGCGGCGATGCGGCTGCGGCGGCGACGCTGCTCGGGTTTGCTAACCGCGTCTCGCACGTCAGCACCGGCGGCGGGGCGACGTTGGAGTTTCTCGAAGGGAAAACGCTTCCGGGCATCGCGGCATTAGAGCGCGCATGAGTACCCGCACGCCGCTCTTCGTCGGCAACTGGAAGATGAACAAGAACGCGTCGCAAACGCGTTCCTTCATTGAGAGCTTCCTACCGCTCGCCGATGCGATACCCTCGCGCGTTCGCATCGCGATCGCGCCGCCGTTTACGGCGCTCGCGGCTGCGGCCTCCGCGCTCGCCCCGGGCCGTCGCGTCGCGCTCGCCGCGCAGAACGTCAGCGAATTCCCCGAAGGCGCGTATACCGGTGAGATCGCTGTGTCGATGCTCGCCGAGTTCGACGTTGCGTACGTCATTCTCGGACACTCCGAACGGCGGCTCTATCAACGCGAGAGCGACAGCGAGATCGGGGCGAAGGTGCGGGCGACGCTCGCAGCGGGAATGACGCCGATTCTCGCGGTCGGCGAGAGTCTGGAGGTGCGCGAAGAGGGGCATGCCGTCGCGCACGTCCTCGCGCAAATCGACGGCGCGCTCGGAGCACTCGGTGACGAAAGCGCCGCGCGACTCGTCGTCGCCTACGAGCCGGTCTGGGCGATCGGCACCGGTAAAAATTGCGACTGCGAACGGGCGCAAGAGATGGCGCGTGCGATTCGGCAGCATCGGAGTGCATTCGCCGATATCCCGATACTCTACGGAGGAAGCATGAAGCCCGATAATGCCGCCGCGTACGTGCGGATGCCCGATATCGACGGCGGCCTCGTCGGGGGAGCCTCGCTCGACCCGAAATCGTTCGCCGATCTTCTCGCCGGGGCGGTCGCTGCGTGACGTATCGTCCGGTCGTGTTGGCGGTGCTCGACGGTTGGGGCTATCGCCCGGAGCCGCACGGCAACGCTATTGCCGCTTCGCGATTACCACACTACGACGCGCTGTTGGAACGCTATCCCCATACGTTGCTCGAAGCGAGCGGCGAAGCGGTTGGCCTGCCGAAGGGGATCATGGGCAACAGCGAGGTTGGCCACACCAATCTTGGGAGCGGGCGCGTCGTGCCGCAGGGCGTCGTCGTGATCGACGACGAGATCGCGAGCGGCGAATTCACCCAGAACCCCGTGCTCGTCGAAACCTTCGCACATCTCCGGCGCACCGGTGGGCGCCTCCACCTGCTCGGATTGCTCTCCGACGGGCAGGTCCATAGTTCCATCACCCATCTGTTCGCGATCGTCGACGAAGCGGTCGCCGCAGGCGTCCCACTCGCGATTCACGCGTTTCTCGACGGCCGCGATACCCCGCCGCGTTCGGCGCACCGCTACATCGATGCGCTCGAGAGCCGGCTGGCCGCGCTTGGAGCCGAAGGGGCGATCGCAACGCTCTCCGGGC
>JAJXXM010000037.1 GCA_021781095.1 bacterium | reverse complement strand
CGGCATCGCCACAGAGCGCCGCGCGGATACCGCGTACTTTGTTCGCGGCGATGCTCACCCCGGTGCCGGTCCAGCAGAAAAGGATGCCGCTCGCGCAGATCCCCGATGCGACCGCATCGCCGACTGCATGGCCGACGCTGCTCCAACGCACCGGCATCCCCTCGGCGAGCGCTCCGAAGAGTTGCAACTCGTGCCCCCGCCGTCGTAATTCTTCGCAGGCAAAAAGGGCCGTCTCGTGCCGCTCATCGCTTCCTACCGCAACGATCATCGCTTCCTCCTCCGCACCCCGGCATAGGACGGATGCGCTACGGCAGAAAAGGAAGCCTGCGATGAGCAAAATTCCCCGAGCCGCTACCGTCATGCTGCTGCGCGATATCGAGGGCGAGCCGCAGCTCTTTCTGGTGCGACGCACCGCGACGAGCACGTTCGCTCCCGACGCCTACGTTTTCCCTGGTGGGATGGTCGAACTCGCCGATACCCTTCCCGCGCTGCACGCGCGAATCGACGGCGCCGCAGCGCGCGAAACAGGCGCGCTTTTTCGCGACACGCGCGATGCGTCGCTTCCGACGGAAGTCGAACACCCGGGTTCACTCGAACGCGCTTCGATTCTCGCCGCCGCGCTCCGCGAGCTCTTCGAGGAATCGGGGCTCCTCATCGCCTATCCGCGCGACGACGCGGCCATGCCGCCGAATGCATCGCAGCGCGCCGAGTGGCGCGCCGCACTGCGCTCGGGCGGCATGAGTTTCCTCGATGTTTTGGAGGCGGGAGATCTCGTCGCTGCGGGCAGTTCGTTGGCACTCTTTTCGCATTGGGTAACGCCGCCGAACGAACCGCGACGGTACGATACCTACTTCTTTATGGCAATCGCGCCGCCGGGGCAGGAAGCCACTGCCGATCGCAGCGAGACCCATGACGGGCGTTGGTTATCGGCTCGAACGGCGCTTACGGAATACCGAGCCGGCAAACTCAACCTCGTCTATCCAACGGTCAAGCATCTCGAGCGCTTGATCGATTGCGAAGACAACTCGATCGCCATGCGCCTTGCGCTTACAAAACCGATCGTAACGATTCAACCGACGATGCACCCCGATCGCGGATTCGTGATGCCGTCGCATCTCGAGAACGTGTGGTAGAGCGCGTCGCGCGCTTGCGCGCGCCGAACCCGTCGGCGATGACGCTCGAGGGAACCAACACCTGGCTGCTCGCATCGCGCAACGGTGAGGCGATCTGCATCGATCCCGGTCCGGCAATTCCCGCCCACGTCGAAAGTATCGTCGCCTACCTCCGCGAGAACGATCTCCTTCTTCGCGCGATCGCGCTCACGCACGGACACCCCGACCACGTGCCGGCCGCACCGCTGCTCGCAGCGGCAACCGGAGCAAAAATCTATGCGCACCCTTTTTCGGCGGCGCCGCACGATGCGAGCCTGAGCGATAACGAAGAACTCCGCGTCGGCGATCTACGCCTTGTGGCGATCGATGCACCCGGGCACACGCTCGAGCATTTGGTTTTCTACGAACGCGAGAGCGCGACGCTCTTTACCGGCGATACGATCTTAGGAACGGGAACCGTCGTCATCGCTCCACCCGGCGGTGCGATGCGCCCGTATCAGGCAACGCTTCGTCGCTTGCGTGCCGACTTCGGCGATGCACGAGCGATCTGTTGCGGACACGGCCCGATTGTTACCGATCCACGCGCGAAGATCGAGGAATACATCGAGCACCGCGAGCGGCGCGAAGCGGAGCTCCTCGCTGCACTCAGCGCGGGGCCGCAGACGATTCCCGATCTCGTCGAACGCATCTATCGCGATGCCGACATTCGACTTTGGGCCGCTGCCGCGCGACAGATGCTCGCCTATCTTCTCGCCCTCGAAGAGGAGCATCGCGTTGCTGCGCAGCGACTCGAACGAGCGATGACTGCACGCGAACAGGCGATTCTCAATCCCGATTGGGTGAACGTCGTCGGCGCGGAGCATGCGCCGTTGGTCGAGGCCGAACTCGGCGCACAGTTGCGGCTCGATACAATCTACGAGTATTCGCTCAGTCGACGGTAACGACGACCTTTCCGAAGTTCGCACCCGATTCCAATTGCGCGACGGCGGCAACGATATCGCCTAGCGGAAAGACCGCGCCGACGATCGGTTCGATACGTTTTTGCGAGACCAGCGCGAGCATATCGCGAAAATCTTCGGGGCTTCCCATCGAAGAACCGAGTACGTCGAGTTGCTTCCAAAAAATCGAGAACGGGCGAATTTTCGCATCGCCGCCGGTGCCGCCGTAGATTGCGACGCGCCCACCCGGGCGAACGATATCGAGAATTCGCGCCAACGTCTCGCCGCCCGATCCGTCGATAGCCGCATCGATCGGTCCGCTGTTCTTCAACGTTTTAAACCACTGCGAATCGGCGGCATAATTGACGACCACGTCGGCTCCGAGCGCGCGCGCGCGTTCGAGTTTTTCGTCGCTGCTCGAGGTTACCACCGCGCGGGCGCCGATCGCCTTTGCGAAAAGCAACGCGCAACTCTGCACGCCGCTTCCGATACCTGGAATCAACACCGTCTCACCCTGCTGCAAACGCGC
>JAJXXM010000059.1 GCA_021781095.1 bacterium | reverse complement strand
GTACGGGCCTCTCGCGAGTACGGTGATCTGCTTTTACCGTTACGCGAGGCGCTCGGCGAGTACAACCCTCCCGACTAGCGCGGGATCGCCCCCGCCGCGCGCAGCATGCGCAGCACCGGCGCGTGCGGCAGCCCGTAGACGGTGATGCCGCGCCGCCCGACCATCGTCGGCGAGGACCAGAGCGCATCGTCGATCGAGGCCTCCACCGCATCGCTCGTCGCACGATAGAGCGTATCGAGCACGCGGTCGCTCTCGACGGTCGCAATGCGCGGAGCGTGCACGCGAAAATTTCCGGTGCGGCGATAGACGTACCGCGTCGAAAAGGCGATAAAGAGATCGCCGCTGCCGACCGAGGAGATCAGCCCGGTGCGCGCCATCCCCATGCCCGCGCGAAGTGCGAGCGCGCGTAATTGCCGGTTGTCGAGCGGTGCATCGGTCGCGATGACGATGATGATACTTCCCGAGCTCATGCGCCCGTGCAACGCCAACGGTTGCGGAAATTTCGGCAGATAGCGATGCTGCAACGCACGCCCGACGGGAACGCCCATAATTTTTAAATGCGTGTGCGACATGCCGGTGTTATCGTTCACGAGTACGCCGACGCGGTAGCCGCCCATCGAGGCCGGCAGAACGCGCGATGCCGATCCGATCCCGGCTTTGAATCCGAAGGCCTTCATGCCGGTACCGGCGCCGACACTTCCGCGCTGGAATTGCCCCGTATGCGCACGATCGAGTAGCGCGACGACATCGCTCGGCGTGACCGCTCGCGCCTGAATATCGTTGAGCAGTTGGTCGTCGCACTCGGCAACGACCGGGAGCGGAACGTCGTCGGTGATGCCGAGCTGCGGATGTTTCGAAATCATCCAACTCACCACACCGTCGTCGGCGAGCCCGATATCGAGCGTATCGGTCAACACGATCGGCTCCTCGAGATATCCCGACTCGTCGATCCAATGCGTTCCGGTCATCTCGCCGTTGCCGTTGAATCGTAGAAACGCGGCCGCGAGCTTGCGATCCCACGGATCGGCGTCGGGGAGAATCGCGGTCGCGCCGGTGCGGATCGAACTCCCCTTTTTCAGCGTGAGGTTCGCAACGCGAACGCCGGCGACGTCGGTGATTCCATCGAGCGGCCCTGCAGGTAAGGAGCCGACGTGAAACGGCAGCACGGCGGCGGCGGGTGCGGCCGAGAGCAACGCAAGCGCCGCGGCAAATAGAATCGAACGAACTCTCATGATGAATCCTGCGACTCCGTTCCCCCGGCGGCCTGCAGGCTCGACCGCAAAACCCGAGAAATGAACGCGATAGATCCATTGACGTAGGGGGTATCAGCCATTCTCACCGTATCGGAACGCCTCAAGGGGAAAGCCCAGTACGACAATCTCACCGCCGCAGAGCTCGTCGAACATATCGTTCGCCGCGGCGAGGGAGTTCTTGGCCGCGATGGTCAGGTGATCGTCGATACGCGCCCCCATACGGGTCGCTCTCCGAAGGACAAGTTCTTCGTGCGCGATCCCGAGAGCGAGCAGCATATCGATTGGGGTGATACGAACCAAGGGATCGCTCCGGAGCTTTTCGACGCGCTCTTCAACCGCGTCGAAGCGTTTTTAGCGCAACGCGATCTCTACAGCCTCGATTGCTACGTCGGCGCCGACGAGCGCTATCGCGTTCCGGTACGCGTCTACACGGAATTTGCCTGGCATAGCCTCTTCGCGCGACACCTCTTCATCACGCCGGAGTCCCCCGACCCGGGCTTCGTTCCGGAGTTTACGGTCGTCGATGCCGCGACGTTCGAGGCCGATCCGCAGCGCGACGGTACGCGCAGCAGCACCTTCGTACTCGTGAATTTTCAACGTCGCATCATTCTCATCGGTGGGACGAAATATGCCGGCGAGATCAAGAAGTCGATCTTCACCGTGATGAACTATCTGCTTCCGCTACGCTCGACCTTACCGATGCATTGCTCGGCGAACGTCGGGCGCGACGGCGACACCGCAATCTTCTTCGGCCTCTCCGGCACCGGGAAAACGACGCTCTCCTCCGACCCCAATCGCCCCCTCATCGGCGATGACGAACATGGATGGTCGAACGACGGCGTCTTCAATTTCGAAGGCGGCTGTTACGCGAAAGTGATCCGTCTCTCGGCGAGTGCAGAGCCCGAGATTTGGGCGGCGACGAACCGCTTTGCGACGGTATTAGAGAATGTTGCCTACGACGAGAACACGCGCGAACTCGATGTCGATTCTGAGGCCAAGACCGAAAACACCCGCGCCGCCTATCCGCTCGAGTACATTCCGAACATCGTTCCGGGAAGCAAGGGCGGACATCCGCAAACGATCGTCATGCTCACGGCAGATGCCTTCGGCGTTCTTCCGCCGATCAGCATGCTGAGCCCCGATCAAGCGATGTACCACTTTCTTTCGGGATACACGGCGAAGATCGCCGGCACCGAGCGCGGCGTCACCGAGCCGAGCGCAACCTTCTCGACCTGCTTCGGCGCGCCGTTCATGGTGCATCGCCCAACGGTCTATGCACGGCTCCTCGGTGAGAAGATCGCGCGTCACGAAGTGCGATGCTGGCTG
>JAJXXM010000332.1 GCA_021781095.1 bacterium | reverse complement strand
TCACCGTTGAACCCGGAACGGACAGCACGGTCGTCGTCGAGGAGTAAGCCCCGGGAGACGGGGCTTACGACTAGTGGATGACGGCGCTACACTCGCGACCGGCTTGAACGATCTTCGGCGCGATTTGATTCTGTCGTACGATCATTCTGGCGCGCGTGACGCGCATCGCGTGCGCGATAGCACTGATGGGGTTGTAGCCGATGCTCAAGCCGGGAAGATTGTTGAGGTTGATCGCGCTGTTCCCATATTGTTGCGGAGCTAAGCCTGCGTAATTGTTATTGTAGAAATTCGGGTTCGGCGTCGGCGTCGCGAGGGCATTGGTCGGAATCTCCTTGGAGCCGTTGATGGAGCCGACGTACTCAAAGCCCGCGTGCTGCATGTTGGCAAGCTGTTTTGTTGTAACGAACCCGTTAATGAGATCGATCGCGGTTTTTTGTACCGATAGCGCCTGAATCAGACCTTTTTTAATTTGAACGAGTTTTCTCGAATCGCTGCCGGCTTTTTGATTGAAAATTGCGCTGTTTGCGAGAATGTTATCGATTTGCGCAGTATTTTTAACCAGCGGACCGATGAGATATTCCATTTTTACCTGCGCTAGTTGACGCGCAGTCTTCCCGATGGAGCCTTGTTCGTTATAGCGTTGATAATCGTCGAATAGCGGCTGGCTCTTGGCGATAATTGCATTGTTCTGCAGCATCAATCCAATCGCAGGCCCAATCGCACGGTGCAGTCCGGTGCAAAGCGGGCGAGCGACAACACGGATGATGACCGGAAGTTTTAATTCGCTAGGCGGCGGGGAGGAGGCGGGCTTCGTCGTTCCGCTTGCAAGACCGGCTGCGGCAAGCGCAGCGCAGAGTATCACGACGGAAACCGGGCCGAGTATTTTGTTGCGCACATTCATAGGGATCGATCCTCCTTAGTACCGGAACGACCCGGCCGGGGGAATCGTTTCGGCGCTTGCTATTCTGCGGCCTCGTCAACGCTTTCGAGCGCCTGCTTTTCCTCGGAGGTGATGACTTTACTGAGGTCGAGCAGAATAATGAGCCGCGTATCGACTTTTCCGACACCTTGAATGTACTCGGTGCCGATGCCGGCGACCATCTCGGGAGCATCTTCGACGTTTTCGACCGGAATATTGAGCACTTCGGAGACACTGTCGACAACGATGCCGACGCGTTTGCTGCCGATATCGGTAACGATGATGCGCGTCGATTTTGTGTGCTCGGCGCGGTTCATGCCGAAACGCGTGCGCAAGTCGATGATCGGAATGAGCTGTCCGCGGAGGTTGATGACCCCCTCCATGAAGCGCGGCGCACGCGGCACGTGCGTGATCTCGACCATGCGAATGATTTCTTGCACCTGCGAGATATCGACGCCGTACTCTTCACCGCCTAAGCGGAAGGAGACGACCTGAAAGGTCTCACCGGAATACTGCTGTTTCTTCTCTTCTCGTTGCTCGGCCATCATGACTATTATACTCCTGAAAACTCGGCGCGCGTGACTTTACCGCCGGCATAGGCGTCGCTGACCAGGGAATGGACGTCGATAATCAACGATATCGACCCGTTGCCGAGAATCGTCGCCCCGGAGATTCCCGGAATCCGCCCGACGACATCGGAGAGCGGCTTGATGACGATCTCTTGTTCGCCTTCGAAGGAATCAACGACCAGACCAACCTGGCGCCCTTGCAGGCCGACGATCACGATCATCACTTTTTCGGGGTCACGGTCGCCCCCGAGTTCGAAGAAATCGGCGATGCGTAGCAACGGCACGACCTGGCCGCGCAGCGTAATGACCTCCGAACCATGCACCGTGCGAACGTCGGGCATCTCGACGCGCTGCGATTCGATGACCGAGTCGAGCGGGATCGCATAGAGTTCGTCGACGACGCGCACGAGCAACGCCTGAATGATCGCCAGCGTCAACGGCAACTTAATCGTGAAGCGCGTCCCTTGCCCCGGGGCTGAATCGACGTCGAAGATGCCTTTGAGCTTGGTAATATTCCGCTTCACCACATCCATGCCGACGCCGCGCCCGCTGACATCGGAGACTTCGTCGGCGGTCGAGAAGCCGGGGGTGAAAATCAATTCGATCAGTTCGCGATCGGTCAAACGGTCTTCGGTATCGATGAGGCCGTTCTTGATCGCTTTCGCGCGAACTTTGTCGAGATTGATGCCGCCGCCGTCGTCGGATATCTCGATGATGATTTGGTTGCCTTCGTGATAGGCGTTCAGCGCGATCGTGCCCATCCGCTGTTTCCCTTGACGCTCGCGTTCGTCTGGGGCCTCGATTCCGTGGTCGACGCAGTTGCGCAGAAGATGCATCAACGGTTCGCCGACTTCGTCGACGATCGTTTTGTCGAGATCGGTATCGGCACCGGATATCTGTAACTGCACCTCTTTACCGCGCGCCTTCGCGACATCGCGCACGGTGCGCGGGAAGCGATCGAATACTTGTCCGATCGGCACCATGCGCACTTTCATAATCGATTCTTGAATCTCGTTGGTCGTGCGCGCAAGCAGTGCAGCGCTGTCGGCGAGATCCTTCGAAAGCGGGCCGATCAGCCCGATCGAGGAGTTGAGCGCA
>JAJXXM010000080.1 GCA_021781095.1 bacterium | reverse complement strand
AGCGTCGCCGCAACCGTATCGATCTTCTTGTCGAGCGTCGCCGCAACCGTATCGATCTTCTTGTCGAGCACGTTGCAGGCGTCTCGAAGATCGACCTTCGTTACCACGTTTTCCTGAAGGAGCATCCCAAAGACCTCAGCGACGGCATCCGCATGTTCCGGAGAGTCGCCGGCTCGTTGAAGGCGTTTGGAGATCGCAAGCGTGTCGATCATGCTACTCATACTATCGGTCCTCCCCGAAGCAAGTTTCAGGACCGAACACTACCCCAGCGCTGTTGCGCCGCTCTCTCCAAGGTATGACCGAAAGATCAACGTCAGGTCGTCGTGTGTGCAGCGACGCCCGCCTCTGCCAAGACCGCCTGGGCCGCCGCGAGGCGAGCGATCGGGACGCGATAGGGAGAGCAGGAGACGTAATCGAGCCCGAGCGTATGGCAGAACATCACACTGTTCGGCTCGCCGCCGTGCTCTCCGCAAATGCCGATTTTGAGCCCCGGGCGAGCTGAGCGGCCGAGTGTGACACCCTGACGCATGAGCGCGCCGACCCCGCGTTGGTCGAGTACCTGAAACGGATCGTCCTTGAGCACGCGCTTTTCGAGGTAATGGGGGATGAACGATGCCTCGGCGTCATCTCGGCTATATCCGTACGTCGTCTGCGTGAGATCGTTGGTCCCGAAAGAAAAAAACTCCGCTCGCTGCGCGATCTCATCTGCGACGACGCAGGCGCGCGGTAATTCGATCATGGTTCCGATATGGTATTCGAGAGCGATTCCACGCTCGGCAAGCACGGCGTCGGCGACGGCCTTCGCGGCGTCGTAGGTAAAGCGCATCTCTTCGGGCGTGCCGACGCCGGGGATCATCACCTCCGGGCGAGCGTCGACTCCACGCGCCTTCAACGTGCAAGCAGCCTCGAAGATCGCGCGCACTTGCATCGCATAGATCTCAGGATAGAGAATGCCGAGTCGGCAGACGCGAAGGCCAAGCATCGGGTTTTGTTCGTGGAGTTGTTCGACGCGCCGCAAAAGCGCTTCGCGTTCTTTGTACCGTGCCGATTCGGTGCCTTCGCGGATCCGTAATTCCGTCGTTTCGACGAGCAACGACTCGAGCGACGGCAAAAATTCGTGAAGCGGCGGGTCGAGGAGACGAATCGTCACCGGCAGGCCGGCCATCGCTTCAAGCATACCGACAAAATCTTCGCGTTGGAACGGCAATAAGCGCTCGAGCGCGCGCGCGCGCGCCTCTGCATCGGCGGCGAGAATCATCTCCTGCACGACGGGCAGGCGTTCGCGCGCCATAAACATGTGCTCGGTGCGACAGAGTCCGATCCCTTGAGCGCCGAGTTCGCGCGCTTTTCGCGCATCCTCCGGCGTGTCGGCATTCGCCCAAACCTGCATCGTACGCGTCCGATCCGCCCACGATAGAAAGGTTGCTAACCACTGCGGCAACGTGCTCGGCGGGGCAAGGAGCGGCGCCTCTCCGAGAATAACCGCGCCGGTGCTCCCGTCGATGGTGAGCCAATCCCCCTCATGAAGCGCGACGCCGGCGAGCACGGCACTCCCCTCGCGACGATCGATCTGCAACGCCTCGCATCCGGCGACGCACGGCTTGCCCATACCACGCGCGACGACCGCAGCATGTGAGGTGGCACCGCCCTTCGCCGTGAGAATGCCTTCGGCGGCGATGATCCCGTGCATATCGTCGGGCGTCGTCTCGACGCGCACGAGAATCGTTGCTTTCCCCCGCTCCCGCCACGCCACGGCTTCGTCGGCATCGAAAACGACCTGCCCGCTCGCCGCACCCGGCGACGCGTTGAGGCCGCGCGCAGCCGGAACGATCGCTGCAGCGGGATCGATACGCGCGTGGAAGAGCGCATCGAGCGAACGAGCATCGACGCGACCGACGGCAGCTCGCTCGTCGATCAGCCCTTCTTCAACGAGCGCCAGCGCAATTTTCACCGCGGCCTCGGCACTGCGTTTGGCACTGCGCGTCTGTAGCATATAGAGCTTGCCGCGTTCGACCGTAAATTCGAGATCTTGCACGTCTTTGTAATGCCGTTCGAGCCGATGTGCGATCTCAACGAATTGCTGGTAGACCTGCGGCTGGCGCTCTTTGAGATCGGCGATCCGCTCGGGCGTCCGAATGCCGGCGACGACATCTTCGCCCTGTGCGTTGCGAAGATACTCGCCGAAGAGGACGTTTTCACCGGTGTTGGGGTCGCGCGTAAAGGCAACTCCGGTTCCCGAATCATCTCCCATATTTCCGAAAACCATCGCCATGACGTTCACGGCGGTTCCCCAATCATCGGGAATACGGTTGTAGCGTCGATAGTCGATCGCGCGCCGCGAGTTCCAAGAAGCAAAGACCGCGCCGATGGCGAGGCGTAGTTGCTCGTGAACTTCCTGCGGAAACTCGCGCCCCGCCTCACGGAGAACGATCCCCTTAAATTCGGCAACGAGTTCGCGCCAGGTATCGGCATCGAGTTGCGGATCGGTTTTTACACCGCGCGCCAATTTCGCTCGATCGATCGCTTCTTCGAAATGATGTTTTTCGATGTCGAGTACGACGCCGGAGAACATTGCAATAAAACGGCGATAG